>JBOFGC010000207.1:0-5738 GCA_051648945.1 Bacilli bacterium | reverse complement strand
GCACGACTTTCTTTCCCCTAAAATCGGAAAGGGTTACTTGTTCATTATCTTGATTATGTAATGTGAAATTGGGTGCTTGTACGCCTACTGCTACGTTCATCTACGTCGCCTCACTTTTTCTTTCCATCATAACAAATGTATATGTCCTGCTCAATCATTCTTCTTTGTGTTATTCATTAACGTTTGCATAAAAAACGTTGCTGGGAGAGTAAATCCTATGAGTGATTGAATAACTGCAATCCAACGGCCAAATCCAATCGGTGTCACATCACCATACCCAACGCCGAACAACGTAATTGCGCTAAAGTAGAGTGCTTCTTCAAGAACGCCCCAATACGTTTGCGCTTTCCGATGAAAAGTATCATGTAATACATCAAAGCCATTCATAATAAGAACGACATAAATCGCCGCAAACGCAAGAACAACAGATATATACAACAGAGCATAATACAACATATGGTGTAGTGAAAAAAGCGGTCGAACATACGCAGATGCCCACCACATATCTCTTAACGTACCGATTACACCAATACATGCCACAACGATAATGAGAACAATCATACCAATCCCTCCTATACGCTCTTTAATGTATGTCCACATGTGGAAAAATAGAAGAAACGAAGGAAAAATGGTGCATTTCCGATTCAGAAAATATGTGGTACGATAGAACTATGACATAACTTTCTTCATTATATAGAAGAAAAATATAGCACCTGATAGAAACGAGGAACATACTTATGGTAACCTTTACAAACTCAGAACAACATCAACACGAAGCCGAAACATACATTCTCGGAGGCGTTAATTCACCTTCTCGCTCGTATAAATCTGTCGGCGGTGGTGCCCCAATTGTTATGCAAAAAGCGAAAGGTGCCTACTTTTGGGACATTGATAACAATCAATATATCGACTATCTCGCTGCTTATGGTCCCATCGTAACGGGACATGCTCACCCACATATTACAGAAGCGATTTGTGCCGCTGCGCACGATGGCGTTCTTTTTGGTACGCCGACAACATATGAAACAACTTTTGCAAAAATGCTACAGGATGCAATACCTTCCCTAGAAAAAGTACGTTTTGTAAATAGTGGTACAGAATCTGTAATGACTACAATTCGTGTCGCTCGTGCGTATACAAACCGCAATAAAATCGTAAAATTCGCTGGTTGTTATCACGGACATTCAGATTTAGTTCTCGTTGCAGCGGGTTCTGGACCGTCTACACTTGGTATTCCCGATTCTGCTGGTGTTCCACAAGCAATTGCTCAAGATGTAATCACAGTCCCTTTTAATGACATCGAAGCGTTTAAAATCGCGATGCAAACATTCGGTTCTGAAGTGGCTGGTATACTCGTTGAACCGATTGTTGGTAATTTTGGAATCGTTGAACCAGAAGATGGCTTTTTACAACAAGTGAATGATGTTGCCCATTCGTATGGTTCACTCGTTATTTACGACGAAGTGATCACTGCTTTCCGTTTTTGTTACGGTTCAGCACAACAGATGTATAACATCACACCCGATTTAACGGCACTTGGCAAAGTAATTGGCGGAGGTTTACCGATTGGTGCTTATGGTGGACGACAAGACATAATGGAAAAAGTTGCTCCTCTAGGGCCTGCGTATCAGGCTGGAACGATGGCTGGAAACCCTGCGAGTATTCGTGCAGGAATTGCATGTCTCGAAGTGCTCCAACAAGAAGGGATATACGAACATTTAGACGCACTCGGTCAACAACTTCAAACTGGTTTACAAGCAGCAGCCGATGCAGCAAACGTTCCTATTGTTATTAACCGATTAAAAGGTGCGTTAACTGTGTATTTCACAAAAGAAGAAATCAAAGACTATGAAGCTGCAAAACGAACAGATGGCGAAATGTTTGCGAAGTTTTTCAAACTCATGTTACATCAAGGCATTAATCTTGCACCATCGAAGTATGAAGCATGGTTCATTACAATTGCACATACGTCAGAAGACATCGAAAAAACAATCGACGCGGCTAAAATTGCGTTTCAACAACTTTAACTGATCCTCTATAAACGAAGAAAAGCAGTACGCATGCTTTTCTTCGCTTTATGCATATGTATACACTGTGATAAAATAAAAAGGGAAAACTTTTGCATATTTTTTCAAAAAAAAGAATATTCAATTGATAATTGCGATAATTCCGTGCTACTATGACAGTACATTTTTGAGAATTTTTCTTCTCATATGTATGTAATTTCAGAACAAAATGGAATGAATTGGCTGCTAAAATCAATAGATTCCGAACGTTATGATGAAATTTTTCTTTTTTTCTAATGAATTTACGTTTAGTAGATGCAATTTAGGTTTATTTACTGTATAATTCAGAAAAATAAAGCAATTTCTCAAAAATGAATTTGTAGTAACAATGAGATACAATAAAACTGTATTTCCTTAGATAAACATGATGAAAATACTAAAGGAGGCTTGTGGGCTATGGTAATGCAACAGAACAAACAATGGAGTCCTAGCACATTTAAAAACTATCACATGCACGAGCATGATGCTTGTGGAATCGTATCTGTAATGGAAAAGCGCCGCATTCCAACAAAAGCAAACATCGATGCATGTTTGGATACACTCACGATGTTAAATCACCGCGCTGGTTTTATTAACGAGGAAGGTGACGGCGTTGGTATCCACATTGACTTACCACGCGCACTATGGAAAGTAAAACTTACAGAAGCTGGCGTAGACCCTTCTACTGCTGCTCAAAGTGATTTCACTGTCGGTCATATCTTTATTGATAATAAACTGAACACAGAGACTGTTAAAAATGAAATTTTAAAATCCGTAACAGACACTGGCTTTGACATTGTCTATGTATCTACTGAACAAGTAAACTCTGACGTTCTTGGTCCACTCGGTCAAATTGCTGAACCTATGTTCTTACAATTTGCTGCAATTCCTACACGTTCTTTTACAAATGTAAACGCAACGCTATTTAATCTGACACTTCAATTAGAAGATACACACGACATTCATGTTGCATCTTTACATACTGAACATGCTGTCTACAAAATAATGGGTTCGTCTGCTGTATTACGCGACTACTACAAGGATTTAACACACCCAGAAGTTGCGTCTACAATGACACTCGGTCATAACCGTTATTCAACAAACACATTATCGAACTTTTTCCGTGTACAGCCGTTTTCTTTACTCGGACATAACGGTGAAATTAACACGATTGAAAAATTACGTACCGAAGCTGAACTTATCGGAACTACACTTACAAATGGTGGTTCGGATTCACAAGACTTAAACAGAACAATTGAAACGTTAATCCAAGACTATGGTTTAACATTATTTGAAGCTGTTGATGTTGTGTTCCCTCCAATCATTAGTGAAATGAAAGCTTATCCAGAGCATTTAAAAAATCACTATACGTATGTCCGAGAAGCTTGGGGACATTTTGCTCAAGGACCTGCTGGCCTTATTTCTCGCTACGGTGATGAAGCTGTCTTCTCACTTGATTCACTCGGTTTACGTCCACTATGGAAACTTGAAACTGAAACATCGTTCTATTTCTGTTCTGAACCTGGGATTGTGAGTGTAGGTGAACTCGTAAGCGAACCTAAACCGTTAGCACCAGGTGAAAAATTAGGTTTAAAATGGAATGACAAGGGCGAAATGGATGTATACAACAACATCATTTTCCAAGAAGAAGTTTACAAACGCTTCGAAGCACGTGGCGTACAATCGGCAGCTGTCGCTGGCAATCTTGATGGTACAACGTATGACACAGTTGAAGTTGCACCGGTCGAATTCACTGTAAGCGGCGAACATTATGCTGCTTTCGGTTGGGATCGTGAGCACGTACAACTTGTTGAACAAATGGCAGAAAAAGGTGCAGAACCAATCCGTTCACTCGGTCATGACACACCACTTGCTGCAATTGATACAGCACGTCGTAACATTCCTGATTTCATTAAAGAAAGCGTTGCTGTCGTTACAAATCCAGCGATTGACCGTGACCGTGAAATCGAACATTTCTCAACACGCGTTATTTTAGGTAAACGTCCTTCCCTTCGTGGTGGAGATGCGCCAGTAGTTACTGTTGAACTTCCTTTACCTGTTTTAGTCGATGGACCTCATACAGGCGCGTTACTTGAAACTTATAATCAGCCATCTTTTGAACAAGTACTTGCTCATTTTACGAAGCATTCAAAAGTTACTGTACTAAATACTACTTTCACTGCAGGTGAAACTGTAGTAGACGCACTTACACGTCTTGGTAATGAAGCAGTCGAAGCCGTTCAAGGTGGCGCTTCAATTCTCGTTCTTGATGATGCACAAGCCCATAAAGATGGTCAATTTTGGATTGATCCACATCTTTTAGTTGCATCCGTTAACGGGACGCTTGCACAAAACGATGTACGTCGCGATGCTTCTCTTATCGTACGCTCAGGTGCTATTCGTTCATTGCATGACTTTGTCACATTACTCGGTCTAGGCGCTGATGCAATTAACCCTTATGTAATGTTCCAGACGGTTGAAGATGGCAGTGGTACAGGTACTAAAAATTTATTTAGCGCACTACAAAAAGGATTAGAAAAAGTTATCTCTACTATCGGTATTCATGAAATTCGTGGTTACGGCAAATTATTCTCAAGCATTGGCTTAAATGAAGATGTTGCACGTACACTCGGCATTGTGAATTTCTTCGGTGGTAAAGAGCTTGCTTATAATTTTGATTCTATTGAAAAAGATTCAATCGCTCGTGCTGCTGACTTTGCTGATGCAAAAGCAAAAGCGCGTAAATCTTTCCACGTTTTCCCACGTGTATGGAAAGCGGTTGGCGAAGTTGCTAGTTCTGGTTCTTATGAGGACTATCGCAACAAAGTAGACGAATTAGAAAAAGAATCACCAACATGTATTCGTCACTTAACTGATTTTAAAACAACAGAAAGCGATATCTCATCAAAAGAAGTAACAATTCAAGTCGGTGAACATAGCTTACCATTCGTTATTAGTTCAATGAGTTTCGGTTCACAAAACGAAACGGCATTCCGTGCGTATGCGGAAGCTGCGGAACAATTGAACATGATTAGTTTGAACGGTGAAGGCGGAGAAATTAAAGACATGCTTGGTAAGTACCCACGTACGCGTGGACAACAAGTTGCGTCTGGTCGTTTCGGTGTTAATGCTGAGCTACTCAACTCATCAAACCTATTAGAAATCAAAATTGGTCAAGGTGCAAAACCTGGTGAAGGTGGTCACTTACCAGCATCAAAAGTTACAGCAAAAATTGCTGAAGCGCGTAATGCTACGGTTGGTTCTGACTTAATTTCACCATCAAATAACCATGATATTTATTCAATTGAAGATTTAGCGCAAATGGTAAGTGAGTTAAAAACAGCAAACGACAAAGCACGTGTTGCTGTAAAAGTTCCTGTAGTACCAAATATCGGTACAATTGCTGTTGGTATTGCTAAAGCGGGTGCTGATATCATCGCTGTATCAGGTTTCGATGGTGGTACAGGTGCTGCACGTATTCACGCACTAACACATGTAGGTCTACCAGTAGAAATCGGTGTAAAAGGCGCGCATAACGCACTAATCGAAGCAGGCATGCGTCACCAAGTTGAAATTTGGGCAGACGGTGGTGTGAAATCAGCTTCAGACGTACTAAAACTCATGCTTCTTGGAGCAAACCGTATCGGCTTCGGTACACTATCAATGATCGCTATCGGTTGTACAACATGTCAG
>JBOFGC010000206.1:0-2425 GCA_051648945.1 Bacilli bacterium | reverse complement strand
TTCATCCTGAGCCAGGATCAAACTCTCCATAAAAGAATTGTTTGAGTAAGCTCAAATAATTTAAAAAGTAAAAATTGTTGACTGCTTAATGCAGTCGTAAAGTTTACGCTGTCGTTTTGTTTAGTTTTCAAAGTACAATATCGCTTGAGCGACTTTTTCAATATATCATTTTCGTTGTGACTTAGTCAACAACTTTTTTTAATTTCTTTTGTCTCTCGGTGAGGACAAGAATTAATTTATCATATTTTTTTTGCACTGACAATAGAAAAAATAATGTTTTTATTTTCTGTCTTTTATCATTCTCGTCCAGACACCCCCAGTTCAAATTTCCGGTAGAAATTTAAGTGGTTAGTAGTTCAATTTTTTAATCCAATGTGTGAAATACTTATCTATATAATTTGCTTCCCCACACTTTTGATTTCACTGTATATTTCTTCTTAACAAAGAAAACGCTAAAAAACAGAAACTACTATTAGAGGATGATACTATCTATGCACCTACTCCGGCCACTACTTCTTCTCTTTAATAAACAACGAGCGGTTTTAAAGTTTGGTGTCGTACTTGCTTTTGCTACCTTTTCAACTGCCTTACTTTTAACTACATTTGATCATTCAACGTTTCCTACACTCTTTGAAGCTTTGTGGTTTTCTGTTATTACAGTCTTTACCGTCGGCTTTGGTGATCTCGTTCCTGATTCGACAATTGGTAAGTGCATTACGATGTTGCTTATAGTTTTTGGAAGCATCATCATCTCTTACTTTAGCTTTTCAATTGCAGTTGGTGTAGCGAAACATCAAGAAAGGTTACTCACAGGCGACGGGCGTGTTTCACTTGACCAACACATCATTATTGTCGGTTGGAGTGAGAAGACAAGGCGTCTCATCGAGCAATTATTACATGAAAGAACAAGTCATAACATTGTCGTCATCGATTCAACGTTAGAACGATTACCACTTACACATTTACGACTAACATTTATTCGTGGACAATCGACAATTGACGATACATGGGAGCGAGCACATATAAAATCAGCAGAGATGGTCGTCATTACAGCTGACCAAAATATGAATGAGCACGATGCCGACTTAACAACAATCATGAGTGCACTCGTTGTTAAGAGTCTCAATAAACATACACCTTGCATTATCGAAATATTAACAAGAACGCAGTTACGCAACGCTGAACGAATTGGCGTTGAACATATTATCGAAACGTATCAAAAAACTTCTGAACTTCTTCGCAATACAATGAATCATTTTTTTTAAGCTTTGAAGGAATATTTTCATACATCTTTGCAAAACTACATAACAGAGTAGTTTTTATACTACTCATATACGAAAAGGATGGTTAAACATGGAAATATTACAAAAAATTGCGCTCGTTCTTGTGATTGTTGGTGCACTGAACTGGGGGCTAATCGCTCTCTTTGATTTTAATTTAGTTGCTACATTATTTGGAGGAAACACCTCTTTTTTATCTCGTCTAACATACGGACTCGTTGGCTTAAGCGGAATATTATGTATCGGACTTTTATTCACTAATCAGAAAACAACACGTTAACCATAAGAAAAACGCCTTTTTATTTCAAAGGCGTTTTTCTTATGAAAGATGATGATGAGAATTCGCTTCAACAATCCATTCTTTCAATTTTTCTTTTAATGGCAAAAAACCATCTGGACGGGTCTTAGGAATACTAAGTATGTGTTGCTTTCGTACGTAAGCATTCGGGCGTTCTACACTGCTATGAACTGCTTTCAATGATAAGCTCATTTTCCCACTTAGTTCTTCAATAGAAAGAATTTTTACTGTAACAAACTCTCCTATTGAAAGAAAATCATGGATATCGCGTACAAAGCCGTCCGTAATCTCTGAAATATGGATTAACCCTTGCCTAGATCCATCAAAGGAAACGAAAGCTCCATATCGTTGTACCCCCGTTACTTTACCACGCACATTGTTGCCAATAGCATACGTGTTATCCATGCTGGGGTCACTTCCTTAAGTATATTCCTCTTTATTATACCATTTACAAACTGAACATTCAAAAATGGACAGAAATTTCTCCATTGAAAATATTTTTTTAAAAATCCGGGGATAATTTGTATAAAAAGAAAAAAAAGGGGGAATACATAGAAAGAAAGCTTTCTAGTATCCCCCTTTTTGGCGAAGTCTTTGGATTTCGTCTTTTTTCTATGAAAATAATTGGGATATCGCGTATGTTTGTGCGGAACTGGGGTACTACGCCAGGCAACTCCGCTTTCCTGCGGGGCGGCCGTGTGCCTCCTCGTCGCGGTAATGCTGCTCCTGTGGGGGCTTGCTTGCTTTTCGGTGTCTAAACGTTTGCTTTCGGTGTCTAAACGCTGTCTTTCGGTGTCTAAACGTTCGCTTTCGGTGTCTAAACGCTTGCTTTCGGTGTCTAACCGCT
>JBOFGC010000205.1:0-4599 GCA_051648945.1 Bacilli bacterium | reverse complement strand
ATACGGTTGTCTTTTAGCCAAACATAAGGATATCCACCCGCTTCGTATGCCGCTTCAACGAGAGCTGAAGTTAGTTCAGGTGTTAGGCCGATATTTTCAATTAATACACTTTCACCTTTTTGTAACGTAACAGAATAGTTAATTAGGTTTTTAGCAAGTTGTGTAATTCGTGGATCTTTCATTGTTAAGTTCCTCCAGTATTTTTATTTTCAAATAATATTGTACTAAAAATTTTGAATGATGTCGCATTTTATTTCTTTTTAGCGAAACATTGTGTGACTTTATAGTAATTTCCATTACCTAAGGATATAATGAATAACAGTAGAAAAAAACTCAGGAGGTGCTTTACTATGGATTGGATGAGTGTAAGTGCAGTTGTAGCAGCACTTAGTTTTACAGTATTGGTCATTTATTTAGTGAAAACGTTAAAGACAGTTCAATTAACATTAATCGAATTAACGTCGACATTACAAAAAACAGAACATCATCTTGGCGAACTAACACAAGAAACGAAAGAATTAGTCGCAACGTCACAACAACTTGTAGAAGATTTAAACGATAAATCGAAACGATTGAATCATCTCGTAGATGCTGTCGATGATGTAGGAATCACTTTACATAGCTTTTCAAAAAATGTCCGAAAATTATCAACAGAAGTTGTAGAAACAGCGACGATTGCTGTACCTAAAGTTCAAAATGCGTTCAAAGTAGCGGAAACGTTAAACAAACTTTGGAACCAATTCAAAAAGTAAAAGGAAAAGCCCTTCTTAGTGTGTCCATAGAAGGGCTTTTTACATTCTATTCGTGATAAGCGAGATGGATGACGTCACCGTTCTGAAGGATATCAGTAAAGGACGCAATATCACCATTTCTTTTTAACGTATAATTTGTATGTGTACTTTTCTTTGTTGGCAGTTCGACAACGGCGAATACATCTTGAATAACAAAACTTTGTTCACTATACGCTTCATAGTAAAGCTGTTGGTCAATCTGAAGTTCATCATCAGGTGTGACCTTTTCACCTTCAGCAGTACGCCAACAAACGTTTTCGCGTTTTAATATGTAGTGTTCGCCATTAAAAGTGAAGTGAAGTACAACGTCTGGCATCAGTGACAGTTGATTCATGAGCATTCGTAATGTCGGCTTTTCATAATGTGAAAACGTAATGTGCATACCATCAAAGAGCGATGCTTCAAAAGTACTTTGTACATGGTTGATAGACACTGTACTAGTAACGCCTTCTATCGTAAGAAGTGTATCGTTTACAAAAACATGAAAAGGTTCGTTCTGGAGAATGTTCTTTTCCATTTGTAAAAGATGAAATACTTCCGCAACGTTTTTCGGATAAATACATTGAATATTGTCTCCGTCTTGAATAAGCGTTTTAGGTTCTACTATAGTGTTTCCGATGCGATAAGTAGGTGAAATTGTATACGTCTCTTCATTGATGTGCACAGTCAACTGTTGCGGGAAGTCATAGAGTTCTTCTACAGTAAGAACAGGGTGCTGGCCGCTCACTCCACGAACCATTTCAATACGGTCCCCATTATGAATCGGCGTTGTTAACAGTGCAGCTTCTCCATTGACAGAAATACAAGGCTCTTCACCTAATGCGCCTGGGACTGTCACATTTTTACCGTCCACTGTAATGAAATAAGCGAGACCCGGTTTGCCATAAAGACGGTGAATCGGCGTGCCAAGAGCAATAATGGCATCTTGAACGCTTAAACCGTTCATGTCATAAAGTGTGATGCTTTCATCATTGATGGAAACATTTAAATAGTTCACAGTATGTTGCGTCGCTTGAATAGCAATGCCAAGCGGTGTTACAAACGCAGGCGAATGATAGGCAACGTCGAGATTATCAATCTGTTGAATGACATTCGCAGCACGAATCGCAACACGATTTTCAGGCAACTGCAATTGTTTTGCAATACTTTGTGCGATGTTGGGTGTTAATGCACCACCACCAATGAGCATGACAGCACTCGGTTGCACTCCATTTAATGTAAGAATTTCTTCTGCAATTTGTGTTGCGAGTACTTCAACATGGGGCGAAATTGTTGAAATTATTTCTTTAGCGTCATAAGTATAGGGAAAACCGAGTATATCTGTAAACGAAATGGTCTCTTCATTTTGGAGGTTTCGTTTTACATGTTCTGCGTCGTGGAAATCGAGTAAATAGTGTTCACTTAACGCTTCGGTAATCTCGTCGCCTGCTGTTGGCACCATGCCATACGCGACGACCGTTCCATTTTTTGTTAATGCAATATCACTCGTTCCTGCACCGATATCAACGAGTGCGATATTGAGTTTGCGCATTGTCGTTGGAACGAGTGCGCTAATTGCCGCGATTGGTTCTAACGTAAGTGTACGCATTCGTAAATTACTTTGTTGAAGCGCCATTAAAAGAGAATCGACAACGACACGTGGTAAAAACGTAGCAACGACTTCGACAGTAGCGGTATGTCCTTTTTGATGAATGAGGCTTCCAATTTCTTGATCATCTAGCACGTAACGCAACACAGAATAGCCTACACAATAATAAATGCCACTGTCTTTGCGGTTGTCATTTTGAAAAAGTGCATGTTGTGCACTTTGTACAGCAGTTAGTTCTAGTTGTGTGATGTCTTTTTCTGTTATAATCATTTTGTTAGAAAGAGAAAGTGCTGCATGCGCTACATGTGTTTTTAAGGCACGACCAGCAGCGGCAATACATACTTCTTCGAGCGGACCATTTTCTTTTTCGAGTTCTTCTTTTACACTTTGAATAGAAGATGCTACACTAGCTACATCATGAATTTGGCCATCTAACATTGCTCTGTTGGGATGCTCTTTCATAGCCATATCGACAATTTTAAATTTTTGCGCATGTTCCTCAACAAGAAAGCCAACAATAGAGCGTGTACCAATATCTAAAGCAAATATTTTCGATTGTTGTTGCATTTTTTATCACCACTGTTTAAAATTAATTATTAATTTACAAAATATTCGTTTACTTTAGCACTAAAAAGCATTAAAATGTAAAAGTATATCGTGACAGATGTACTTTCCTTCATTATAATGGAATGTAATCATGAAACAAACAAATATATTCGTAACTTTTGTTTTTTTAGTCACATCAAATTTGGGAGGGAATAAAAATGAGTTTAGTAGATTTAGAAAAATTACGCACAGAGTTAGATGAAGTGAATGTTAAGATTTTAGAATTGTTGAATGCTCGTACGGACATTGTACAAAAAATTGGTCAAATGAAAGAAGAGCAAGGATTGAAAAAATTCGATCCAGAACGCGAAAGCCAAATGCTTAGCAAACTTGCTGAACTTAACGAAGGTCCACTTCCAACGTCAGCAGTTCGTCACGTGTTCAAAGAAATTTTCAAAGCGGGACTTACAATTCAAGAAGACGACCACAAAAAACTTTTACTCGTATCGCGTAAGAAAAAGTCAGAAGATACAGTAATTGAAGTAAATGGCGCAACAATTGGTAAAGGAAAAGCGGAATTCATCGTTGGACCATGTGCTGTTGAGTCTTATGAGCAAGTTGCAGCAGTAGCTCAAATTGCGAAAGAACAAGGCATTCGTATTTTACGCGGTGGTGCATTCAAACCACGTACATCGCCTTATGATTTCCAAGGTTTAGGTGTAGAAGGTCTTCAAATCCTTAAGCGTGTAGCAGACGAGTATGGTCTTGCAACAATTAGTGAAATCGTTGATCCGAAACATATTGAAATTGCTGGTGAGTACATCGACATCATTCAAATCGGTGCACGAAACATGCAAAACTTTGAACTATTAAAAGAAGCGGGTCGTTCTAACAAACCAGTTCTTTTAAAACGTGGATTAGCTGCAACAATCGAAGAATTTATCGGTGCTGCTGAATATATTATTAGCCAAGGTAACGCAAATATCATGTTATGTGAGCGTGGTATCCGTACATACGAGCGTGCAACACGTAACACATTAGACATCTCTGCTGTTCCTATCTTAAAGAAAGAAACACATTTACCAGTATTCGTAGATGTAACGCACTCAACAGGTCGTAAAGACTTACTTGTACCATGTGCACGTGCAGCTCTTGCAATTGGTGCAGACGGCGTTATGGCTGAAGTACATCCAGAACCTGCAGTTGCACTTTCAGATGCAGCGCAACAAATGGACTTCCCAACGTTCGAAGCATTCATGCAAGATTTAAAAGCATTCCAAGCAAAACTATAAGATTTGACGATAGAAAACGCCTATTGCATCGGTTTGATGTAGTAGGCGTTTTTTTTGTTAATAAAATATTTAAGTCAGACTATGTAAGAAATAATTCAAACAAGAAATTATGAATATGTAGTGTAATTTAAAAAGGACATAGCATAACAAGGGAATCAATAAATGACCCATTTCGTAATGCCATGTCCGATATTTGCAATATTATTGTATTCAACAAAAAGGTACACTATACATATTTTATTATAACTAACTCCAAATCATTTGTCAATTGAAGAATTCTTTGTGATAATCTATTTAAAATGATAGAGATGGAGTACATATAATGTCAGAAGGAAAACTACAAATCGGTCAGCACTATTTTATAAAAAAAATGTTAGAGTTC
>JBOFGC010000204.1:0-4433 GCA_051648945.1 Bacilli bacterium | reverse complement strand
ATTACGAACTTTGAACCAATGGTATCCAACAAATTACTCGCATCACAGATGGGTACAAAGCGTAATCAATTAATTTTCCAAACAAAAGAACAGTATTTTGATCTTTATCAAATGCCATATGTTTATTCAGAAAAATATTATGTGAATGAACTATTTGAGTTTAATGTAATAAGAAAACGAACATAATATCTTGTAACAAATGAATGAATAGACTATACTTATCCAGTGTTATTATATATTTCTAAACTTGTGACCAACGTAGTGTTTCGTTATACTTATAACGCAGCATTACGTTTTTTTATTTAAAAAGGTGAAAAAAATGAAATCATTTCAAAACGAACTAATTGAGTATAGTAAAAAAATTGGGATATCGAAAATAGGCTTTACTTCATGTGCGCCGTTTCCTACTTTAAAGGAACGCTTGCTTGAAAGTAGAAATAAAGGATATGCTAGTGGATTTGAAGAACCGAACCTAGATTTAAGAACGGAACCGAAGTTATTGTTACCTGCAGCAACATCTATTATTTCAATTGCTCTTGTTTATCCGAGTAAATTAAGTCGACCACCTGTTAGTAAAAAGGGGGCTTATCGTGGAATATTTTGTCGCGCTTCATGGGGTGTAGATTATCATCGGCTCGTGAATGAGAAATTAGCGTTGCTAGAGAATTTTATTCAGACGCACATACCAGATGCGCAATGTAAAAGTATGGTTGATACAGGTGAACTTGTTGATCGAGCAGTTGCTGAACGAGCAGGTATTGGGTGGAACGGGAAAAACTGTTCTATAATGAATGACGAATTTGGTAGCTATATGTATTTAGGTGAATTGCTAACGAATGTTAATTTTGAATATAGTACACCCATCGAAAATCTTTGCAAAGATTGTACGAAATGTATCGATGCATGTCCGACTGACGCGTTAATTGGTCCAGGCCAACTCGATGCGAAACGATGTATTGCTTTTCTAACGCAAACAAAAACAGTGATACCAGAGCAGTATCGTAAAAAGATAGGAAACCGTCTGTATGGATGTGATACATGTCAAGTTGTCTGTCCATATAATCGAATTGCCACTAATCAATCAGATGAACGAATGTCACCGGATGCCGAATTGGTTAAACCGTTACTGAAACCGTTGTTAGAGCTGTCTAATCGTGAATTTAAAGAGAAGTATGGACATATGTCAGGTTCTTGGCGTGGTAAAATGCCCATTCAAAGAAATGCAATTTTGGCATTGGGGAATTTTAAAGATGAAAGTGCAATAGAATTATTAAAGCACATCATCAAAAAGGATGAACGCCCGGTTATTAGAGCGACGGCAGTTTGGAGTTTAGGACAAATATCAGAAGAAGAAATTATTTCATATGTAGAAACAGTATATGACAATGAATCATCGGAAATTGTGCGACTTGAAATGGAGCAATGGAAAAAGCCAACGAAATAATTCCTAATCAGTGAAACGGTGGGGATCATATGGAGCGCAAGAAAAGAAGGATTGAACAACTGCATAGGGAGTATGCGGACTATCTTGTCCACTCTTTTGAGATTACAAAAGGGTTTTGTCCAAAGGAAATTTTATTGTTGAAGCAAATGTGTGATGAGAGAAACATAGCAATCGTTAAAGTGAAGTACTTTGTTCAACCCATAGTAGAACATAGTAGTGAGGATGCTGTCTTTATTAAAAGAAGCTACGCACTGTTACTTGAAAAAAATGGGAAGGTATACACAGAACATCGAAGTGAACAACGTGTGCTGAGACTCAACAATACGATGATCCAAGATGAATTGGCACCCTATAGCGTTTTATCGTCCAAATTACGTATGCCCTCTTCACCATTTAACAAAGGAAGTGTCGCTTCAAGAGAAACGGCTGTGCAATATGCCGAGTTTTATTGGGATGATTGTAATAGTGGCTATCCCTACTTCGAAAATAACTGCACCAATTATATCTCGCAATGTTTGTTTGCAGGCGGATTTTTAATGAGTGGTTGGGGAAACAAACAGACCGGCTGGTGGTGTAATGGAAAAGATACGAGTCTGGCTTGGAGTACTGCACATAGTTTGCGCTGGAAAATGGGCAAAGATAAAGATAAAATTTCGGCAGTAGAAGTGAAAAATGCTGTTGAATTACAGTATGGGGATCTAATTTTTTATGATTTTAATGGCGATGGCCGCTTTGACCATGTTACGATTGTTGTAGCAAAAGATGGGAACGGTGAACCGCTCATCAATGCAAACACAACAAACAGTAGAAAACGCTACTGGGATTATAGTGATTCAACAGCGTATACGGATGATATCAAATATAAGTTTTTTCATATATTGTATTAAAGAATGTAAGGAGAAAGAATAGAATGAAGTTTCATATCGCATTATTTCAACCTGAAATGCCAGCAAACACGGGAAACATTGCAAGAACGTGTGCGGCAACAGATACAGTACTACACTTAATTCGTCCATTAGGTTTTCGCACGGACGACAAAATGCTTAAACGAGCGGGGCTTGATTATTGGGAGCATGTCGAAATTCATTATCATGATGATATGGATGCTTTTTTAGCAGCGATGCAAGATAATGATGTTTATTTCGTAACGAAGTTTGGGCGCTGTCATTATTCGGAAGTGAACTACACAGAGAATACAAAAGATGTTGTTTTTGTGTTTGGTAGAGAAACTAAAGGCTTACCGCCAAATATCCTTGAGCAGTACGCTTCGCAGTGTATTAGTTTACCAATGAATACAACTCATGTACGTTCGTTAAACCTCTCGAACACGGCTGCAATCGTCGTATACGAAGGATTGCGTCAAAAAGAGTTTCAAGGACTAGGAACTTTTTCATAAGGAACAAAAAAAAGAGCACAGCAATGTGCTCTTTTACTTTTTGTAACCAGGTTTACCGTTATAGCCAGATGTAAAAATGGCAGTCAAAAATGTTAGACTCAGTAAAATAAAGAAAAAAGTTTTCATATGAAAGTTCCCCCTTATAATTCGCTATGGATTATATTATACATAAAATTCAGAATAATTTAAACATAATTGCTAGGGAAATTAAAATAAAGAATGAACTTTCTTTTTTTCGCATAGATAAATATTATCACCTGAACGTTGAAAAGGAGGCAAACACCGATGAGCTTTTTAGAAAAACTTGTACAACAGCGGATCGATGAGAATCAATTGCGATGGGAAGGTACTTTTGCTCAATATCTTGATTTAATTAAAGAAAACCCTCATATAGCACAAAGTGCACATAGTAGAGTGTATTCTATGATTAAAGATGCAGGTGTTGAAGTTATAAATGATAAAAAAACCTATCGTTTTTTCTCAGATGAAATATATGGCCTTGAGGAATCGTTAGAGTGTTTAGTTGAAGAATACTTTCATCCAGCAGCAAAACGACTAGACGTTCGCAAACGCATTTTACTTCTTATGGGACCTGTAAGTGGCGGTAAATCAACAATCGTTACGATGTTAAAAAGAGGCTTAGAAAAGTACTCACGCACTGATGCAGGTGCGGTGTATGGGATTAAAAACTGTCCGATGCATGAAGACCCCCTCCACCTTATCCCCGACCATCTACGTGAGGATTTCTTTCAAGAATACGGAATACGTATTGAAGGTAGTTTGAGTCCGTTAAACAGCATGATTCTTGAAACGGAGTTTGGTGGGAAAATTGAAGATGTTATGGTTGAGCGGATTTTCTTTTCTGAAGATAAGCGTACAGGAATCGGAACATTTGCACCTTCTGATCCTAAATCACAAGATATTGCTGATTTAACAGGGAGTATAGATTTCTCGACGATAGCGACGTACGGTAGTGAATCGGACCCTCGGGCGTATCGATTTGATGGGGAGTTGAATAAAGCAAACCGAGGGATGATGGAGTTTCAAGAAATGCTGAAATGTGATGAGAAATTTCTGTGGCATTTGCTTAGCTTGACGCAGGAAGGTAATTTTAAAGCGGGACGATTTGCGCTGATTTCTGCAGATGAACTTATTGTTGCACATACGAATGAAGTGGAATATCGTTCTTTTATTGCGAACAAAAAAAATGAAGCGCTTCATTCACGAATGATCGTTATGTCCATTCCATATAACGTTAAGCTTACAGAGGAAGAACGAATTTATGAAAAACTAATCAATCGAAGTGATGTTGCAGGGGTGCATATTGCGCCTCATACGTTGAAAATTGCTGCTATGTTTACCATATTGACGCGTTTGAAAGAACCGAAACGCTCAGATATCGACGTTTTGAAGAAGATGAAACTTTATGATGGACAAATGATTGAAGGATTTAACTCAGTTGATGTTGAAGAGTTGAAAAAGGAGTATAGTGACGAGGGAATGAGTGGAATTGATCCCCGTTATGTTATTAATCGTATTAGCTCGACGATTATTCGGAAAGAATCAAATGCTATCAATGCACTCGATGTTCTT
>JBOFGC010000203.1:0-2820 GCA_051648945.1 Bacilli bacterium | reverse complement strand
TAAGTGATATGACGAACTTTATGGTAGAGAAAATTATAGAAACTACGGGTGGCGATGCCGTGGCATTTGTAATGCTAACTGATATCGCGCTTAAATCATATCGTGTATTACCGAATAGTTCGGAGTTTTTCTCGTTGGAGGAATCTGTTTTATATTTAGATAATATTTTAGAGAAAATCTTCTTGGAATTTGATCCGATCTATGTTGGTGATTTTCGTCAACTAGTAGATGAACATCCAAAAGGCACACATATTGAATATCGTTCAGTGATGGCTGTTCCGATGATTGCTCAATCGCATATATCTGGATTTGTCGTCGTTCTTGGGAAACGAGACTATGCATTTTCGTTTGAACAGTTTAAATTGCTACAATCGCTCGTTCAACATTCGACGCTAGCGTTAGCCAATTCAATTCTGCGTGAAGAGTTAGAAATAATGGTTATTACGGACTATCTAACAAAACTTCATTCACGAAAGTACTTAGATGAAAAAGTTCGTTGCAGTATGGAAGTAGAGCAGGAAGGAGTATTCCTTCTTCTCGATGTAGATAATTTTAAAACAATCAATGATATACATGGGCATCAAGTTGGGGATGAAATTCTCGTCCAAATATCACAAATTATAAAAGCGAACATCCGAGGTGCAGATATAGCAGCTCGTTGGGGTGGGGAAGAATTAGCAGTCTATTTACCGAATGTTAATGAAGACATCGGTAGTACAATTGCTGAACGGATTCGTTCGAAAATTGAGAATGGTACAAAACCGTCAGTAACGGTTTCAGTTGGTCTCGCCCACTGGAACGTAGATGATATCGAAACACCACGCTCACTTTTTTCTAGAGCAGACGAAGCGTTGTATTTAGCAAAACGAAATGGAAAAAATTGTGTGAAGATATTATAAAAAAACGACCTCTGCACAAGAGGTCGTTTTTTTATAATTTTGATTGCACAATAGCAGCAAATTGCTGGAGTAGAATTCCTTCTTCCTTAGAAAAACGAGAAAGAATCGGGCTGTCGATATCGAGAACCGCGATAACTTCTGCGTTTTTAACGAGAGGAATGACAATTTCTGATTTTGAACGTGCGTCACAGGCGATATGTCCGGGAAATTGGTGAACATCATCAATACGTTGCACGCTATTTGTTGACCAAGCAGTTCCGCAAACACCGCGGCCATATGGGATGCGCGTACATGCAGGAAGTCCGATAAATGGGCCAAGAACGAGTTCGTTGTTTTTTACGAGATAAAAACCACACCAATTGATATCTGTGAGAAAAGAAGCAAGTAAACTGCTAGCATTAGCAAGATTTGCTATGCAATCATCTTCTCCTTGTAGCAGTGCAAGAAGTTGCTTGTTTAACGTTTCATATTGTTGTTCTAGTGTGCCGCTATAGCTCATTGTTTGAAACATACTGTGTCTCCTAATGTGCGTTTATTTTCTATGTTGGATGAGTCCGTATTTTTTTTCTAATTTTTTAACAGTGTTAAATTCATAGGCGATATCATCAGCAATATGAGCATCAGAGCCTGCTACAAATGGAATTTCATATTTTGCGAAAATAGGTAAAAGTTGTTCGTCAGGATACATGATTCCGCAGTGTTTCTTTCTAAGACCACTTGTGTTTAAGTCAAATGCAAGATTATGCTGTTGCATGCGCTCGCAAATACGTTCGACTGCAGGAGCAATCGAAAAATCGATTGGAAATTTCTTTTGAAACTTTGTAACGAGTGTTGGATGTCCAATGCGAGTTGGTTTGTAAAAACCGAGATTTGCTTCAATTGATTTTTCAAGTGTTCGCCAATAGTCAGCGTACACAGCGGGTAGAGAACCGTATTCTTCAACAATCATACGGAACATCGATGAACTATAATCCAAACAATGATACGTATCTTTATGTTTTAGAAAATGGACACTTAAAATGCTGTCGTCGAGTTCTGGACCGTATTCTTCAAGAAATGTTTCGATTTCCATTTCAAAACCTTCAATATAGTCCACCTCAAGACCGATGCGAATATCAATCTGATCTTGGTAGTGATACTTAAAGTGTCGCATACTTAACAAATAATCTTCTAAATCAGTAAAAGCCATCGCGCTATCACTTTGTGGTGAAGGATCAATAAATCGTTCAGGTAAAGGCGCGTGTTCAGTAAAAGAAAGAGTTTTTATGCCGCTTTGAATTGCTTTTTCTATATATGCTTCGATGGCATCTTCTGACCCATGTGGGCAATAGGGAGTGTGCACATGACCGTCCCAGTTCATCTTCAAAACCTCCATGTAACAAAAAAATGATGTTTGACTGAAAAGATTGTAAATTTTTCGCCAAAAATGTCGCTTAACATGGTAAAATTAATGTGAAATTGTATTCTTACTAACTATATGTATGAATGAAAGCGCAATCTACATCATTTATTTTCGTTTTCTTTCTATATACTTTACCATATAAACTCAATGTTCGTCAGTAAACATACAAAATATTCTTTAATACACATTGCTTTTGGGTTGTAGGAGGCTTCTATATGTTGATATTTTCAATTATTGTGTTCGCAGTGTTAATAATTGCAATTGTTACGTACGGTCAATGGAATAAATCCAAATTTTTCAAAGAAGTAGACCGTATTGATGATTGGAAGATGGATATTTCTCATGGAAAGATTCCAGATGAGTTAGCGAAAGTAAAACGTTTAAATATGGTAGGACAAACTGAAAAGTTGTTTGAACGTTGGCGTCAAGAGTGGGATGAAATTATTACGGTGAAGATTCCAGAAATTGAAGAGTATATTTTTGATGTTGAGCAATATGCTTCACGCTTTCAATTTAAGC
>JBOFGC010000202.1:0-2742 GCA_051648945.1 Bacilli bacterium | reverse complement strand
ATTTTTCGAGATTTTGCATACTATATAATTTTGCATAGGCACCCTTTTTTTGCAACAATTCTTGATGTGTACCTTCTTCAATCACACTACCATTATCAATATAATAGATTGTATCCACATGAGTAATCGTTGATAAGCGATGGGCAATCGTAATCGTCGTTCTTCCTTTCGCTAGTTCAATTAATGCTTTTTGGATATGTTGTTCGTTTTCTAAGTCTAGTGCTGAAGTTGCTTCATCTAAAATAAGAATACTAGGATTTTTTAAGAACAGACGTGCTATCGCTACCCGTTGTTTTTGTCCTCCACTTAATTTAATTCCTCGCTCACCAACAAGCGTTTCATAGCCTTCTGGTAAACTACAAATGAAATCATGAATCTGTGCTTTTTTAGCCGCTGCAATCACTTCACTTTCCAATGCTTCAGGGTTGCCATAACGAATATTTTCACCAATTGAATCACTAAATAAAAACGTATCTTGCAACACCATTCCTATTGCACTTCTTAGACTATGTAACTCAATAGAGCGAACATCAACACCATCTACACATATTTGACCACTCGTAACATCATAAAACCTAGGAATGAGCGTAACGACCGTCGATTTTCCGCCACCACTACTCCCTACAAGTGCCACATTCTTACCGGGAGCAATGTGTAAGTTTAATTGATTCAGAATTTCATTACCGCCTGGTGCATATGAAAATCCGACATTCTGAAATGCGATTTCTCCACGTACATTGTCTAGTAAATAAGGATGTTCTTCGTTTGTAATATCATACGATTCATCTAAGAAATCAAACACACGGTCCATCGATGCTAATGATTGTGTGAGCGTTGTAGACGAATTTACAAGACGACGTAATGGATCATACAGACGGTCTAAATAGCCGATAAACGCAACCATACTTCCTAGTGTTAAGTTCCCCTCAATTGCGAGCCAACCACTAAATAAAATTACAATGAGTGGGGCAATATCTGTTACTGTATTTACTATCGCAAAAGTCTGCGCATTCCATTTCGTATGTTGTAAACTTGATTGCCAAAAATGTTGATTTTTCTTTTCGAAATTCTCTACTTCAAAATCATGTCGACTAAAACTTTTTGTTACACTAATCCCTTGAATTCTCTCAGTAAGAAACCCTTGCATAAAACCAAGCGACTGTGAGCGATTTCTCGTAAGTGCTCTTAATCTTGCATAAAAATATTTTACACAAAACATATATACCGGTAATAAAATAACGGCTGCAAGAGTTAAATAGGCATTCATTTGAAACATAATTAATAGTGCAATCACAATTGTTGCCATGTCTAACCATATATTCATTAATCCTGTAATTACAAAGTTCTTCGTTTGTTCCACATCATTTATCACACGATTGATGATTTCACCTGTTTTTGCATTCGCATAGTAGCGTAAACTTAAGCGTTGGATGTGTAAAAATAGTTGTTTACGAATATCATAGAGTATTTTACTTCCAATCCACTGGGCATAATATTGTCTAAAATATTCAATTGGTGGTCGAACAATGAGAAATAGGAAAGCCATTATGCCCATAATCTCAAGTAGTTCACCAAATTTTTGTTGCTCTGTTAGTACCTCATTAGCGATAATATCATCAAAAATATATTTTAATACGAGTGGTACCGTCATTGGTATGCCAAATTTTATTAACCCGACAACAATCGTAATGATTATTTTACCCCAATAAGGTTTTACAAACCGTAAATACCTCCATACATTATCCATCCTATCTCCTCCTGTTGTTTGGCAAGAAGAAAGCAACCTGTGCTTTTACAGGTTGCTTTCTTCTTTTTTACATAGCGTCTGAAAACGTGCATACCAATGATTCATGAAATCTTTGGCAAATGGCCCTTTGCGATTTTCTAACCAATGTTTAAGTTCCGCAACGTGTCGTCTCAAAATTGGATCGATTTCACTCGGGTAATTCATCTCTTCACTATGACGTTCATATTCATCTTCATCTAATAGTAAGAATGTAAAATCCGGAAAGACTTTTACATCTAAATCATAATCAATATACTTGAGCGCTTCATCATCATAAACAAACGGTGAACTCACATTACAATAATAATATACGCCATCTTCTCGAATCATACCGATAATGTTGAACCAATATTTTGTATGAAAGAAACAAATCGCTGGTTCACGCGTAATCCATGTTCGACCATCCGATTCCGTGACAAGTGAACGGTCATTGGCACAGATAATGTACGAATTCGTGGCTTTTAATACTACCGTATCTTCCCAAATACGATGAATCAATCCGTTATGTTTATAACTATGAATTTGAATATGTTCGCCCTCTTTCGGAATTGTCATAGTGTCCCCTTCCTAAGAATTTTCATTTATATATAGTTTACACCTCTATTATAACGTTATAATCTTAATTTTAAAACAAATGGCATAAAAAAAACTACGTAGCCGGTGTTTTGGGTCGTAGTTTTTTTTGTTATTTCTAAGAAAATTATTTAGTTACGCGAGAACTATATGCGGTGGTTGGTGTTACTACGCCAGACGACTTCGCTTTCCTGTGGGGCAGCCGCAAGCCTCCTCGTCGCGGTAAAGCTGCTCCTGTGGGGTCTTGCTTGGCTACCTTGAATTGTACCCTATGTCAAGGACACATTAAGTAGACCCCCTATGCAACTTTTAGAAGATGATTTCTGTATTCTACAGGGGTCATCTTTTCTAAATCCCATTGATATCTTTCGTGATTATAGTAG
>JBOFGC010000201.1:0-3376 GCA_051648945.1 Bacilli bacterium | reverse complement strand
GATGTCGATAGTATTTATTGTGTAAATCCAACGATTGTTGAAAAACCTTTCGAATTGAAAGAAATTACATACCGTGAAATGCGTGAATTAAGCTATTCAGGTTTTAGTGTATTTCATGATGAGGCGTTATTTCCTGTCTATCAAGTAGGAATCCCTGTTTGTGTAAAAAATACAAACAATCCTGAAGCACCAGGAACATTTATTACTGCAACGAGAAATCATGTACACCAACCAATCGCTGGAATTGCTAGCGATAAAGGTTTTTCCATTATTCAAATTAGTAAGTATTTAATGAACCGCGAAGTCGGATTCGGTCGCCGTTTGTTAACGATTTTAGAAGAAGATGGCATTTCGTTTGAGCATACGCCTTCTGGTATTGATAATATGAGCGTAATCATCCGTTCAAGTCAATTAACGCCTGAGAAAGAAATCCGCGTTCTACAACGTATTCGTACAGAACTCGCTGTAGACGAAGTGAGTATTGATCATGACCTTGCTGTAATTATGGTCGTTGGTGAAGGGATGCAACAGGCTGTAGGTTTAGCGGCTCGCGCTACTGAGGCTTTTGCCGCTGAAGGAATTAATCTTGATTTGATTAACCAAGGTGCGAGTGAAGTGAGTATGATGTTCGGAATTCGAACAAAAGACGTTGACCGTGCTGTACGTGCTTTATATTTCGCATTTTTTGCAGATATTACAGTTTAAACAATAGACGAGGTTCTCACAAAATCATTTTGCGACAACCTCGTCTATTTTTCGTTTTCAATTGTATTCTAATCATTATGCGTACACAAAAAACTCGTAACAGTCTGGATTATACCGATGAATAGCAAAATTCACAACCACACCATTTTGCAAGTAATACAACACTTCCGACACTAAAACTGCACTACTTTCCCCTAGACGTAACATTTCACCATCATTTTCCGTTGCTAACTCTGCACGAAAATAAGTAGCAGTATGTTTCACTTGTTTTTTTAATCGCCCTTCAATTGTTTCAATCATCGATTGGCCAAACTCTTCCGGAGAAAAGCTTGGAATGTAGCGCACAGCAATGAAGTTTGTTTCTATCATTTGTGGATGCCCATCTACACAATGTAAACGTACGATTTCATATACAGCTTCATTTGCTTGAACATTCAGTTTATTAGCAATGCACTCATCCGCTAAAATTATTGAAAATTTCACAACCTTTATGTTCAGTTTTTCATTCGAGATTTCTCGATGAATATGATACGGCTGGTTTAAGCTGATGATTTCTCGGTCGGCATGGTTGTTTCGCACAATCGGAAATGTCCCTTTTCCTTGTATTCGTATGAGCATGCCTCGCTCTGCTAGAATACCTAGCACCTTTCGAATGGTTAGCACTCCACAATTAAATTCAAATGCAAGGTCAAATTCTGAGGGCATTGGTTCATTTGGTGAATAGTCTTTAGCAATTATGCGTACTTCAATTTCCTTAAGTATTTGCTTATATTTTTTCGACATAGTTTCACCTTCTTCGATTCTCAACAACTTATTTTTTTCGCGGCGTATACACGCGAACTTCAAAAGAATCTTTTGCAAATCGATTTTCTGAATAAAGAACAATCGTACCGTCATGCATATGTATTAAAGCTTCAATAACAAGTACAGCTTGGTTAATTGGAATACCAAGTAACTTTAAATCAGATTCATTTGCTTCTTCTGCTGTGATAAAACGCATTGCTCCATCAATTTTTAATTTCATTTTATTTTCGATATAGCCAAAAAGAGTTTCGTTAGCTGCAGCTAAGTCAAAGTTAGGGAAATACTTCACCGGGATGTAATTTGATTCAATAATTAATGGTTTGTTATTAAAAGTTCGCACCCGAATAAGATGATAGACGGCTTCTGTTGCGCTAATTGCAAGGCGTTCTGCAACAAAAGGTGTGGGGAACCCGACTGTAAAATCAACAATCGTACTTGATATTTCATCATGTACAAACGATAGTTGTTGTCCAGGCAGAAAATCATTTAAAGAAAGGACTCTTTTTGTACTCGCAATATTCGTTCTATTTACAAATGTCCCCTTCCCTCTTTGCCTGAAAACTAATCCTTCTTTAACAAGGACATTCATCACCTTTTTTATTGTCATACGACTACACTGAAATTCATCTGCTAAAATGGCTTCGGTAGGCAACGCATCATATGTCGGGTAATGGTCGGTTTGAATTCTCGTAGACAATGTATTTAAAATAGATTCATATTTAGACATATTTTACACCTTCTACTACACAATCGTGTTTTCATTTAAACTACTATCTATAAAATATAACATTATTCAAACTATTTTGAAATATATTTTCAAAAGATTGATATTTTTTTACATTTTTCAGCATAGACTGTAGTGTACTATCCATTCCGTTCTCAGTAGAACAGAATGGATAGTACATCTATGAATCTTTACTATTTTGAGGTGAATCCAATTGCATCCCTTTTCTGAGCAACTCTCCCATATTATTGCTATGCAAAATGAAATCACAGCCAACAACAGTTCTACTAGCGGTTTCTCCGATCGCATTCAAAATGAAACGATACCAAACACCCGAATGTTGTTGTTACTGAACAACACCTTAAATGTCGCGTTCTTTCCTGCGAGTGTACAGTCGCCGATTGCATCCGATGAATTTTTAAGTACAGACACGCCACTTTGTCGTGTTCATCATCTTACAGACGAACTCATCACGTTTCGACTAATCATTCTATTAAAAAAAACTGAAAATATCATTGTGAACAACATCCAGGAAATCAGTTCACTTACGAGTAAAAATAACGAGGATGATGTCATTTTTATCGCTACAAAACAGTTTATTCATTTACAACATGGTTCTCTTCATGGCATACAATCTCTCCGCGACGCCTATGTCATCCTCTAACGAAATAGTAAAAAAAGTAATCAAACTTAACATGCGAGTCTGATTACTGATTGATTTAATATTTTTTCTTGAAAAATAGTAGCGGTAAACGAATCATTACACTTACTAAGAGTACGCAATATACGAGTACAGCTGCGCTCTTTTTCGCAATTTCTTGCGCATCTGGGACGAATGCATCAGACTGTACATACCATAAGTATACAGGTAATGTTGCACCTGGTCCCATAATATTCCCGTCGAGCATTTTGTCAGATGCACTTGTACCGCCAACAAGTAGAATAACTGCCGACTCACCGAGTGCACGGCACGCTGCTAAACTAATCCCTGTTAATATACCAGGTAAAGCAGCTGGTAAAACGACCTTTACAATTGTTTGCATCGGTGTTCCTACGAGTGCATAACTACCTTCACGCATATCACGCGGCACGGCCATAATCGCTTCCTCAGTAACACGCGTTACGATTGGCAAATTTAAGAGA
>JBOFGC010000200.1:0-2803 GCA_051648945.1 Bacilli bacterium | reverse complement strand
ATGCGAAATATAAGTAGTTTTCTATGAAAAAATATGAGAGTTCGCGTATATTGGTGCGGAGCTGGGGGTACTGCGCCAGGCAACTCCGTACCCTTCAACGATGTGTTCATGGTCGCGTTAATATTTCACCATTGGGTTGTGAAACAAACATATAGGCTTCGACTAGCCAAAAAGAAGACGCCGAAATATCGGCGTCTTCTTTTTTTTTTACTTATTTATCTTTTGCGTTACGATTCATCGCTTTCATAACTTGCGTAACTTTCTTTTGTGATGGTGTTTGTCCCATTTGAGACATCATCACACGAATCACGTCTTCATTGATCGGTGGGTTTTCTTTTAGTTGTTTTTCCATTACTTTACGAGCAATAAAGAATCCAATGACTACACCGATGATAAGCGAAACTAAAATCGCAATTGCTAATGTCCAATCCATGATTATTTCCTCCTTCGTGTTGCTAAGAGAAGATGCTACGATACTATGTATTCTGTCTCCAACACTTTTCCAGTACATTTCGTCATTTAAGACATATGTGTCCTTTACAATTCTATCATTAGGAGACACTGACTGACAAGGTTATTTTTAAATTATTACGTTTAAATCTACGAACTTTTTGAAAGACGGCTCTGTTTAATCGGGGCTAGCCATCCATATCTTTTGCTACTATAATCAACCGCAAACAAATACGGATTAATGCGAAATAATTTATGAAAGAGTGCAGTGTCTTGCGTGATTTCTCCGAGCAGCGCGATTTGTAACTCTCTTCTATCTTCATCGACCGACCAATCAATAACAATATTCGGTGACTCTTGCAGTTGAGCTAACGTTTGTGTTAAAACTTCATGAATGTTCTCCGTTATATAACGAACTTGTGCCTTTGCAATCGCTTGCGAATTGGCATGGTTCAACAATCGATAGATTAACAATTCCTTTCCACGAAACTCATTTGCAATTTGTGGTTGAATTAAATAAAAATGATAAACACGCATCTCTCCTCAGCTCCTTTACCCATATTTTACTACTTCATACCAAATAAGTTTGTCCCTTTCTGGAAAAAATTATGTAAAGTTTTGTCGAAACATATTTTTTTAAGTCTTGGACAAACTAACCGCATTGAAAAAAATGAGGTGAAAATTATGAACTATTTATGGGGCATTACAGGCATTATCGTCATCTTCGCAATTGCCTATCTACTATCTGAAAACAAGAAAGCAATCAATTGGCGTACTGTTGGGGTAGGATTTATTATTCAACTATCCTTTGCTTTTATCGTATTAAAATGGAGTTTCGGACGAAAAGTACTACAATTTTGCTCAGATATCGTCCAAAAAATTATCGACTATGCGAATGAAGGAATCGGCTTCGTATTTGGCGCACTTGCAGACCCTGGTGCACCAACAGGCTTCATTTTTGCATTCAAAGTACTTTGTATTATTATCTTCTTCTCTAGTCTAGTCGCAGTACTCTATCACTTACGTATTATGCAACTCGTAGTAAACGTAATTGGTGGTGGTTTATCAAAACTATTAAAAACAACGAACGCAGAGTCATTGAGTGCTGCTGGGAACATCTTTCTTGGTCAAACAGAGGCACCGCTTTTAATTCGACCTTATATTGCGAAACTATCTCGTTCAGAACTTTTTGCAGTAATGGTTGGAGGTCTCGCATCCGTTGCCGGAAGTGTACTTGCTGGCTATGCAGCTCTCGGTATTCCTATCGAATATTTACTCGCTGCTAGTTTCATGGCCGCACCAGCTGGACTAACACTTGCTAAACTACTTATTCCTCAAACTGAAAATGTAGATACAAATACACAACTTGCTGAGGAAGACAGAGCGACAAACTTAATCGAAGCAGCTGCAAATGGTGCAGGTGACGGACTTAAATTAGCGTTAAATGTTGGAGCGATGCTGCTCGCATTCATCTCCCTTATTGCACTTCTAAATGGACTGATGGGTTGGGTTGGTGGATTTTTCGGTGCTGAGAACTTTACACTCGAAATATTACTCGGCTACCTTTTCTCTCCTATTGCATTTATTGTCGGAGTACCATGGGATGAGGCCATCATCGCTGGTAGCTTCATTGGCCAAAAACTCGTATTAAACGAGTTTGTTGCCTTCAGTGCCTTTGCGCCTGAAATCAATAACTTAGGTGAAAAAACCGTAACAATCATCACTTTCGCTCTTTGTGGATTTGCAAACCTTTCTTCCATTGCTATTTTGTTAGGCGGATTAGGAAGTATGGCCCCTACACGTCGTTCTGAAATTGCAGCACTTGGATTGCGCGCAATTGTCGCAGGTACGCTTGCAAATTTATTAAGTGCCGCAATTGCAGGGATGTTTATTTAAGATTTATGTGACGTTCAAGCTGATCTGAAATTGGCTTGGACGTTTTTTGTATTGTGCTGTGGATTCGGGGATATGAGGTGCTAGATTATTGATGTGTTTTGATGGGGGGTGATGTGTTCGCTCTGTTTATCGATATGTTCTACTCTTTTATCGATATGTTCTCGTCGTTTATCGATATGTTCTACTCTTTTATCGATACGTTCCCTTCGTTTATCGATATGTTCTACCCTTTTATCGATACGTTCCCTCCGTTTATCGATATGTTCTACCCTTTTATCGATACGTTCCCTCCGTTTATCGATATGTTCTACTCTTTTATCGATACGTTCCCTTCGTTTATCGATATGTTCTACCCTTTTATCGATACGTTCCCTCCGTTTATCGATATGTTCTACTCTTTTATCGATATGTTCCCTTCGTTTATCGATATGTTCTACTCTTTTATCGATACGTTCTC
>JBOFGC010000199.1:0-3025 GCA_051648945.1 Bacilli bacterium | reverse complement strand
GAATGCGTTCGCCTGGCTTTATGAGAATTATGTCATTCAGTTGAAGGTCTTGAACGTGAACATGTTCTTCTTCGTCATTGTGAATCCGACAAGCAACATCTGGTTGCAGACTCATTAGGCCGAGTAGTGCTGTTTCATTTTTTTGAAGTGTATAGGTTTCAAGTGCACCACTCATCGCGAAAATGAAGATAAGAATGGCGCCTTCATGCCAATAGCCAATGCTTGCGGCACAAATCGCGGCAAGAATCATCAGAAGTTCTACGTTCAGCGATCGACTTTCGATGCTATCTTCTATCCCTTCTTTTGCTTTTGCCCATCCACCAATAAGATAAGCTGCTATATAGATACTAATCAATGCACTTTCAGAAAGTCCTTCCATTTTTTCAAGTAGAAATGCAGAACCGATGAGCACCCCACTTCCTATTGCAGCAAGCAGTTCGGCATGTTTCGTTAATCGATTTACCATACAAAATTCCCCCTCTAAATGATAATAGTAATCAGCATCACTACCCTTAAAAAGCACGAAAGCTGCTATCCCAATTAGGACAGCAGCATTTTTCTTATAAACTATGAATCTTGATTTGCTTAAATTTTAACACAACTTTCCGTTTTGTACTAGGAAATGAAGTGGGTTTGTTGTAGTATATGCAATGAATGTGTAATGTTGACGAAGAAATGGGGAAAAAATG
Source organism: Bacilli bacterium (assembly GCA_051648945.1). GTDB lineage: Bacteria > Bacillota > Bacilli > JBOFGC01 > JBOFGC01 > JBOFGC01. Next base: position 2,336 of record JBOFGC010000199.1, on the reverse strand, counting down.
AATTTACAAAAATTATTACAAAGTAAGAAAGCACTATTATGGAGCGCAATTGCAGTAACGTTGCTTTGGGGAAGTGCCGTACCACTTGTGAAAGTGAGTTATCAACTTCTTGATATTACGAGCACGGACAGAAGTACTCTTATGCTTTTTGCGGGCTACCGCTTCACGTTAAGTGGATTATTCATCTTTTTATTTATGATGTTGGTTGGAGAAAAAGATATATTTAACCTTCGCAGAGCGAGTGTACTGCCTGCGCTTACGCTCGGATTCTTTCAGACGTTTTTGCAATATGTGTTCTTTTACTTAGGGCTTAGTATAGCAACAGGAATTGAAGGAGCGATTATTGCAGGAACGGGAACGTTTTTTCAAATTATTTATGCACGCGCCTTTTTGAAAACAGGTGCCCTTGCAAAGTCGCAAATTGTCGGTTTAATCATTGGTTTTTGTGGGGTATTATTAATAAATATACCAACGGGCAGTGGATTGCGACTCGATGTCGGTCTCGGCGAAGGTCTGCTGTTATTGAGTGTAATGACGGCCGCATGTGGCAATGTGTATGCGCGAACGCAAGCGGGTAAACATAACCTGACGCAATTAACGGCATTTGGGATGTTGTTTGGTGGACTAGGGTTAACTGTACTTGGATTACTTGGGGGAAGTGTTCTTCCCTGGGACTTTACGCTCGGAACGTTTCTGTTATTCCTTTATTTAGCAGCTCTTTCAGCGATTGGTTTTGTTGTTTGGAACATTTTAATGAGTATTCACGAAGTTACGTCAGTGAGTGCGTTTATGTTTTTAATTCCGGTGTTTGGTGTGTTGTTTAGTAGTTTATTTTTAAATGAAGAATTGACGTTGCAAATCTTTTTTGGATTAAGTGCGGTTGCATTTGGAATTATGATTGTAAATGGCGTTTTGAAGAAGAAATAGTGATGGGAAGGCCTACAGTGGTGTAGGTCTTTTTTTGTGGCAAGAAATGCAAGTCGCTTATGTTGAATAAAAATGTAAAATTAATGTAAAAATGCTAATAAGTGCGTGTGCTTACGCAGTTAAATTGTTATAATTTTCTGATAAGGTTAATAGAGGAGAGAAAAATTATGATTCAAAAGGTGTTTTTGGGTATTGTTTTAATTGGATTTCCGCTAAGTGTAGCGGGAAGTTTGCTTCATTGGTCGGAACTCTTAATGTTTGGGATTTACTGTGTGACAATTATTGGTTTGGCGAGTTTTATGGGGCGTGCGACGGAAAGTTTGGCTGTTGTAAGTGGTCCGCGTATTGGTGGACTTTTGAATGCGACGTTTGGAAATGCTGTTGAGTTAATTATTAGTATTTTCGCACTTAAAAATGGACTTATTCCTGTTGTTTTGGCGTCACTTACTGGTAGTGTTCTTGGAAATTTATTACTTGTTGGTGGACTTAGTTTTTTTGTTGGTGGTCTACGATTTAAACGTCAAAATTTCAATGTATTTGATGCTCGTCATAACGTTGCACTGCTTATTTTTGCAGTTGTTGTCGCGTTTGTCATTCCAGAAGTTTTTGCGAATGAAATGCAGCCGAGCGATACGTTTACGTTTAGTTTAGGCATAAGCATTATTTTAATCACCATGTATTTGGCGGCATTATATTTTAAATTAGTATCGCATCGCGGAGTTTATGCTTCGGAGCACGATGAGGTAGGTCATGAAGAAGAAGTTGCGGAATGGTCTGTGAAAACGAGCGTCGCGGTACTTCTTGGAGCAACTGTTATGGTCGGTTATGTGAGTGAGAGTCTAGTGCATAGTATTGAAAAAGTGAGTGAGAGTTTCGGTTGGAGCGAACTTTTTATTGGGGTGATCATTGTCGCGATTGTTGGTAATGCGGCAGAGCATGCGAGCGCAATTGTTATGGCCTATAAGAATAAATTGAACATTGCGGTTGAAATTGCAATCGGTTCGACGCTCCAAATTGCGATGTTTGTTACGCCTGTGCTTGTCATTGTTTCGATGTTTTTTGGCAATCCGATGAGTTTGGTGTTTACCATTCCGGAACTTGTGTGTATGGTCGTTGCGGTGTTTATTACGAAAGCGGTTATTAATGATGGCGATACGAACTGGTTTGAAGGTCTAACACTACTCGCGGCGTATGCCATTATGGGGATTGGGTTTTATTTTCTATGAAAACTACTGTTATTTGGTCGCGGGCGCTTGTCTTGTGTTTGGGGCGGCTACGTCAGGCACCTTCGCTTTCCTGTGGGGCAGCCGTATGCCTCCTCGTCGCGATAAAGCTGCTCCTGCGGGGTCATACTTGGCTACCTTGAATTGTACCCTATGTCAAGGACACATTAAGTAGACCCCCTATGC
>JBOFGC010000198.1:0-1807 GCA_051648945.1 Bacilli bacterium | reverse complement strand
CCTTTATCGTTGCCTACCAAACAATAAGTGATTATCTTGATAATTTATGTGATCGAAGTACATCACAGTGTCCAAAAGATTTTGATGCTCTCCATCAAGCGATGGGCGTTGCTTTGTCACCGCACCGAACCCATTCAGGGTATTATCATTTTCGGGAAGAAAAAGATGATGGTGGCTATTTGGCGTCGCTTGTTGAATGTTGTCAACGTGCGTTACGTTTACTAGGTAATTATGCGGTCGTAAGCGAAGGGTGTCTACTTTTGCAACAATGGTATGCGGATTTGCAAGTACACAAACATGTGATTCAACATGAGCGGCTCGAACGCTTACAAAAATGGTTTGCCCAATTTGCAGGAGATTATCGTGAGTTAAAATGGAATGAGTTTGCAGCAGCAAGTGGTAGTACACTTGGTATTTTCGCGCTCGTCAGTTATGCAGCACAGCCTACATTTTCAAACAAACAAGCAAAAGAAGTTGTAGATGCCTACTTTCCATACGTTCAAGGATTACATATTTTATTAGATTATGTAGTGGATGAAGAAGAGGACAAGCAGTTTGGCGATTTAAACTTTATTACCTACTATAACGATGAAACAGAAGTGCAAAATCGGATGCTCCATTTTTTAAAACAAGCCCTACAAAGCATTCAATGCCTATCAAATACGTATGTCCATAAATATATTATCGCAGGATTAGTGAGCGTATATATGTCCGACGAAAAGATGCAGACAAACAAAATGAAAAAACAATTGTTGCAGTCTTCAGGTTTCATCGCTTATTTTTTTTATTACAACAGAATCGCATTGGAATTTATACGTAGAAAACGGAGACGCTAACGCTCTGTTTTTTTTTTTTTTGAAAAAGAAGGAGTTTGTCGTTTTGTGGCGTATAAGTATTGTTAGTTCTAAAAAAGGAGGAGTAAAAGAAATGAAGAAAAAAATTATCGTTAGCGCACTCAGCCTATTTCTTGTTTTTACAGTCAGTGTTGGTGCAGCAACAGCGTACAATGTACTATTTAAAGGAAAAAGCATTTCGAGCAGTTTAAGTTATATTTTTGATAGAGATAGTGCACCATTTCTCACACCGAAACAAGCAGCAAGCGTGTATGGTCTGAAATATAGTTATGATAAAAAGACAAACACGTACAGTTTGAGTACAGCGGATTATAAAGCGAAAAAAACGGTGGTATCAAATGAAACGATCAATCACGGACCGATTACGTTTACGGTGAACAAACTCGTTCTTGATTATGGCTATGCGAAAGACGAATATGAAACACCAGAGAAATCCATATATATTGAAGCAACAGTCCAAAATACATCTGCTAAAACGGTGCGCTGGGATTTAGATTCAATGGTATTTGCACTTAGTAATCATGAGATGGTTGCAGATTCGAACAAAAGCATGATCGATTTGAAAACAAAGCGTATGTATAGTCTCGATAATGAACTAACAGCAAATAAAAAAGCGAGTTTCGCGATTGTGTTGAATGTACCAAATTTAAAAGACATAAATGGACTAAGTATGTTTATGCCTAAAGTAAATGAACCCGTAAATTATAATGATGTACAAGCATCTGCTATTTATGACGTAGATTTTAAATAAGGAGGGGAAAAAATGAAGAAAATTCTAACGAGTATTATTGTTGTACTTTGTATTGGCGTTGCTCTAAACACGAACGCGGCCTATAAGTTTATTGTAAAATACAACGGAACCGACATTTCAAATACATATAGTTACATTCATACAAAAACGAAGATACCATACCAACGTGTAACAACTAGTGCGGACGTATTTGGTGCTTATT
>JBOFGC010000197.1:0-2487 GCA_051648945.1 Bacilli bacterium | reverse complement strand
ACATGACAACGTCCATTGTTTCAACGGCTTCGTCAAAAGCAATGTATGGAACGTTTGTTGTGTCGCGGAAGTACCATTCTTTCGGTCCACTCACATACACATTTGCGCCAAGTGCTTGTAGCGCCTGAATATTTGATCGCGCGACCCTGCTATGTTCTAAATCTCCGACAATAGCAACTTTGATTCCTGCGAATGTTCCAAACTCTTCATATATAGTCATTAAATCTAATAAGCTTTGTGTTGGATGATTGCCAGAACCGTCACCAGCGTTGGCAATCGATACATTCAATTTGTTCACAAGCTTATTAAAATAATTGTTTTCTGGATGACGAATAACGAGTGTATCTACGCCAATTGCTTCAAGTGTTTTCGCTGTGTCATACAGCGTCTCACCTTTTTGCACACTTGATTGCGCAATATCTAAACGAATTTCTTCTAAACCAAGTCGTTTTTCTGCCATTTGAAAGCTGCACTGTGTGCGTGTGCTATTTTCGAAAAACAAGTTACTCACATACCCTTGTTTTGCAAATGCGAAATGCTCACCTACTTTAAATCTTCTTGCATCTTCAAGTATTGCGAGAATTTCAGGTACTGTGAATTGTTGCATTGTTAAGACATGTTGCATACTTTTTGCTCCTCTCAGTATTGACCAATTCGACTTGTTTTGAAAAAGACTCTCTATGCCAGGGCATAAAGAGTCTTTTGATGTCCGTTTCATCAACGATACGACCATACAAGACCCTTTTGCTCGCCTCTCTGGACTTGCTTAAAAAGGGGTTATTTTTCGTGAATACATACGCGGTCGTGTCCGTCCGCTTCTAACAGTTCAACTGTAATTTCCTCATCTTTTGATGACGGAATATTTTTTCCTACATAATCTGCGCGTATCGGTAGTTCGCGATGTCCGCGGTCTACGAGTACGGCCAATTGAATCGCTGATGGTCTGCCACTTCGAACGAGTGCATCCATTGCTGCGCGAATTGTGCGTCCTGTAAATAAGACATCATCAACTAGAATGACGACTTTCCCAACAATTGACACGTCAAGCGCATCTTGCATTGCCTGGAGTTGCTCTTCTTTGTTTACATCATCACGAAATGGTTTTGTGTCAAGTTCACATACACTTACAACAACACCTTCGATTGCTTCAATTCGTTGTTGTAAACGATGCGCAATGTGCACGCCACGCGTTTTGATTCCGACGATGACACAATCTTCGACACCTTTGTTGCGTTCAAGAATTTCATGTGCCATGCGTGTTAACGTTCTTTTAATCGTTGCTTCATCAAGAACTATTGCTTTTAACAAGAGCTTCGACCTCCAAGAATTCGCCTTTTTTAGAAACAAAAAACTCCCACAACTATATAGTCGCGAGAGTTATTATAAGCACAGAGAAATAAAACGATAACTTGTTTACTTCTGTCGTCCTTAAAAACCTCGCTGGGTTTTGTTAAAGGCTTGATAAGTTATTGTTATTATTGCATAGTAAGTACTTTATGTCAATGAATTACACCTTTTTTCAACTCTTCAATCAATTCGCTGAGTTGATTCGGAAGTGGTGCTGTGAACGTCATCGTTTCACCCGTACGTGGATGGATAAAACTAAGTTCACGCGCATGTAAAGCCTGTCCTTGAAGTGGTAATGTACGTTTCGGACCATACTTCGGATCGCCCGCTAATGGGAAGCCAATATACTTCATATGTACACGAATTTGATGTGTACGACCTGTTTCAAGTTCACATTCTACAAGCGTATGATTTGCAAAGCGCTCAAGTACTTTGAAATGTGTAATTGCATCTTTACTGTTATCGCCTGTCACTGTAAAGTTTTGGCGATTGCTTGTGTCACGACCAATCGGCGCATCAATTGTACCAAGTGCATGAGGAATCACGCCATGAACGATGGCAACATATTTTCGACTCGCTGATTTCGCTTTTAATTGCTCACTCAAATGAACGTGTGCTTTATCATTTTTTGCCACAACGAGTAATCCACTCGTATCTTTATCGATACGATGAACAATACCAGGACGAATGATGCCATTAATGCCGCTCAAATTCTTCGTATGATACATAAGCGCATTTACAAGTGTTCCTGACGTATTTCCGTTACCTGGATGAACCACAAGTCCACGTGGCTTGTTCACTACGACTACATCATCATCTTCATAAACAACATCAAGCGGAATGTTTTCTGGTTCGATTTCAGCTTCTTTCACTTCAGGAAGCGTAAACGTAATCACGTCGCCTACTTTTACTTTATAATTGGCACGAACTATCATTTCATTTACAGTGATATCACCGTTTTGTAACCAATTTTGGACATTCGAACGCGTTGCGTCCTCTAATTGTGCGCACACATATTTATCAATGCGCTCACTTTTTGCTTCTTCTTCTGCGATCCATTTTGTTTGTTCTGTCATTTCATTTCACCTATATTTCTTTTACTTTTGTATTCATCATAGAACATCGCTATGATGGTTATTC
>JBOFGC010000196.1:0-3606 GCA_051648945.1 Bacilli bacterium | reverse complement strand
GTTTCCTGGTGCGCCGACGCTTGTGAAAATGCTTGTAGCCTTTGTGTTTGCGCTTGTAAGTACGTGGGCATTCATGTTGTTGTTGCAACGCATTCGGTTTCAAGACCCGATATTTATTCCGCTTGTTGGGATGATGTTAGGTGGTATTATTTCAAGTTTTACTTCTTTCATAGCCTTCCGATTTGATTTAGTTCAAAATATTGAAGGGTATTTGGACGGGGATTTTTCATTAATTACAAAAGGTTCTTATGAACTTATTTTTATAAGTGTTCCATTTGTTGCTCTAGCAATCTACTATGCGCATCGTTTCACAATTGCGGGTATGGGTGAGAGCTTCGCAACGAGTCTTGGTATTTCCTATAAGAAAATTATTTGGTTAGGCTTAGCCATTGTTGCTGTTGTGAGTGCATCGATTGTGATAAGTGTCGGTGTCATTCCGTTTGTTGGTTTGATTATACCAAATATTGTTCGCATGTTTTATGGCGATAATGTTCAATCGAATATTATGCGCACGGGAATGCTTGGCGTCGTCTTTTTATTACTTTGTGATATTGTGGGACGAATTGTTATATTCCCCTATGAAATTTCGATTAGTGTCGTTGTCGGCGTTGTCGGTGGTGCTCTGTTTCTTTGGATTTTAGTGAAAGAAAGGAGTGCAACAACATGATCAAGCAAAATTATTTTCTATTCGTTCTTACGCTTTGTGCAATGATTGGTTATGCAGTCATTGGTTTAGATATGGAAATATTTCAGTATACGATGGAAACACGTTTACCGAAAATGTTAGCGATGTTTATAGCTGCCATTTGTATTGCAGGAAGTACGTTGCTTTTTCAAACAGTGACGCACAACCGCCTACTTACACCAAGTATTTTAGGACTGGATTCATTGTATCAATTCTTACAAACGATGATTGCCTTTTTTATCGGCGTTAGTTCACCGCTATTAGCAAACAAAACATTAAACTTCATGTTTGTTTTAGTGTTAATGATTGGCTCAACGGTGTTATTATATAAGCTGTTTTTTAAACGTTTTTTCGCAAACACGATGACGTTGTTGTTTATCGGTATTGTGTTTGGCACCTTTTTAAGTAGTCTTACTGGCTTTATGCAAAAACTTATTGATCCAAATGATTTTGCAAGTTTACATGGTAAGTTGTATGCAAGTTTAAGCAACATGAATACAGAGATTTTACTCGTCTCACTCTGTTTATTAGTACTTATCATTCCGTTTATCTATGATGATTTTCATAAATTAGATGTTGTATTGCTTGGTCGTGAATCAGCAATTAATCTCGGTGTTAATTATCATGCCATCGTTATTCGGATGTTGCTTGTCGTTGTTATCCTCGTAAGCATTGCAACAGCGCTCATTGGACCGATTACGTTTCTTGGTGTTGTCGTTGTGAATATTGCTTATGAATGGTTAAAAACATACAAACACGTTCAATTGATGTTAGGAAGTGTATTTATTGCAATCATCGTTGTCTTTTTCGGCCAAATGCTCGTAGAACAACTGTTTAACTACACAACAACATTAAGTGTACTCGTGAACTTGCTTGGTGGTTCATACTTTATCTATTTACTTGTAAGGGAGAATAAAAAATGATTTCTGTAAATGGACTTCATAAGTCATACAAAGAAAAAGTAGTAGTTGACGATGTGAGCTTCACTGTAGAACCAGGTAAAATCACTTCCTTAATTGGTCCAAATGGTGCCGGGAAAAGTACAGTGTTAAGTATGATGAGTCGTTTGTTAGACCCCGATAAAGGAAGTATTTTGATTGAGGGGAAAGAAATAACGCAGTGGGACAATAACGAACTCGCAAAGAAAATGAGTATATTAAAGCAAACCAACCATATGAATTTGCGACTTTCCGTGAGAGATTTCGTTGGATTTGGCCGTTTTCCCCATTCGCAAGGACGAAAAACAGCGGAAGATGAGTATTTCATTCAAGATGCACTTGATAAGTTGAAGTTAGGTGATTTAGAAAATCAATATATTGATCAACTGTCAGGTGGTCAACGTCAAAGAGCGTATATTGCCATGTGTCTTGCGCAAAATCCACGTTATTTATTTCTGGATGAACCGTTAAATAATTTAGATATGAAACATTCCGTTCGCTTAATGAAAGTGCTACAAGATTTAAGTGCGAAGGATAATGTTACGATCGTCACCGTTATTCACGACATAAATTTTGCAAGTTGTTATTCAGATTATATGATTGCAATGAAAGATGGCAAAGTTGCGTGTGCGGGGAAAAAAGATGACATTGTGAACAAGTCGGTATTAGAAGAATTGTATGATATGCAATTTCATTTGCAACATTATGAGAATAGAAGAATTTGTATTTACTATTAAAAGGAGGAATTTAACATGAATAAAAAAGTATTAGGAATTGCCGTTGCTCTTATCGCAGTATTAATTGGTGGTTATTTCTTTTTCGGCAATTCAGGTAGTGATAAAACAAACGAGAAAGAAACGAAAATCACGATTGAACATCGTTTAGGAAAAACAGAAATTACGGGTGTGCCAGAAACAGTTGTTACGTTTGATTATGGTGTAGTTGATATGTTAGACGGTTTAGGTGTAGAGGTAGCAGGTCTTCCAAAAGTTTCGTTACCTACATATCTTGATAAATATAAAGATGATAAATATGCTGCACTTGGTGATTTAAAAGAACCAAACTTTGAAGCGATTGCGAAATTAAAACCAGAATTAATTATTATTTCAGGTCGTCAAGAATCGTTATACGATAAGTTTGCAGCGATTGCTCCAACATTATTTGTGGAAGTAGATGCAGCGGACTACTTTGGTTCGGTAACGAAAAATGCAACATATTTAGGCGAAATTTTTGAAAAAGAAGACGCTGTAAAAGAGAAATTAACAACCCTTGAAGGACAGTTCAACGACCTTAAAGCTATTGTTACGGAAGAAAAACGTTCAGCTAGTATTGCTTTAGTAAGCGATGGTACGGTAAGTGTATTTGGTGAAAAATCACGCTTTGGTATTCTTTATAACGAAGCAGGATATACACCTGTAGATGAGAAGATTGCTGATGCGGGTCATGGTCAACAAGTTGGTTTTGAATACTTTGTTGATAAAAATCCGGAATATTTATTCGTTGTTGATAAAGGTGTTATTGTAGGCGAAACAGTTGCTGCAAAACAAGTAATCGAAAATGAATTAATGAAAAGCACAGATGCATTCAAAAACGGTAGAATCGTTTACTTAACACCAGATGTTTGGTACTTAGCTTCAGGTGGATTCACATCGACAGAGCTAATGATAAAACAACTTCAAGAAGCAAAATAAGAAAAAGGACGAGGTCACACATTGCTGTGTCCTCGTCTTTTTGTTGCTGTAGGGTTCTGTTCCGTACAGTCTTGAATATCTTAGTAAAGAAAAGATGCCGAAATCTTTGTGAAAACACCAAACATTATAAAACTGTTGCTTTCAAAAGGGAGTTTAGTATATACTGTGACTAAGTAATAAGAATGGTTTTAAGCTAATTTCTACACGATTTATGTATCCGAAACACAAAACGTGCGTATACTATGAATGGAACATTTCTGAGGTCGGAACAGGTAGCCGACACCCATTGAAT
>JBOFGC010000195.1:0-2726 GCA_051648945.1 Bacilli bacterium | reverse complement strand
CGTGGATGCATTCGTCCCTTACGTGGATGCATTCGTCCCTTACGTGGATGCATTCGATCCTTACGTCGATTCATTCGACCCCTACGTCAGTTCATTCGTCCCATACTCAGTGAACGTATCATTCCATCCCACTAAATCTGCTCACAAGAATCTAAAATTTCCATAAGAAAACGCCCTACCACCTTCGTGGCAGGACGCTCCATTATTTTAATCCGAACAATTTTTTCACTTTCGTAAAAACACCATCTTCGCGTATATCAAGTGTTTGTAACGGGATGCTCTCGCCGAGTAGACGTCGTGCTATGTTACGGTATGCAATTGCTGCGCGACCTTGCGCTTGTAGTGCTACAGGTTCGCCAGCATTAGAGCCCTTTATAACAGAATCTTCATCAATAACAATACCGATAATGTCGATACCTAAAATGCTGATGATTTCATCAACATCAAGCATATCGCCATTTTTCATCATGTGTGAACGGATGCGGTTAACGATGAGTTTTGGTGATTCAATATTTTCTTGTTCAAGAAGACCGATGATTCGGTCTGCGTCACGTACTGAACTAATTTCTGGTGTCGTTACAACGATTGCTTTATCCGCGCCTGCAATCGCATTTTTGAAACCTTGTTCAATTCCAGCTGGACAGTCGATAAGAACGTAGTCAAATTCTGCTTTTAAAGATGCTACGAGGTCAATCATTTGTTCAGGTAAAACCGCTGACTTGTCTCTCGTTTGTGCTGCTGGCAGTAAAAATAAGTGATCGAAGCGTTTATCTTTAATAAGCGCTTGCGCTAATTTACAGCGATTTTCAACAACATCCACGATATCATAAATGATACGATTTTCAAGGCCCATTACAACATCAAGATTACGTAATCCGATGTCTGTATCTATTAAACATACTTTTTTTCCAAGTAATGCTAGAGAAGTACCGACGTTTGCGGTCGTGGTCGTTTTACCAACGCCACCTTTTCCACTTGTTATTACAATCGCTGTGCCCATACTCTAAAGACCCCTTTCTAATGGTAAAATCTCTGGTCGTTGTATCTTTACTTCTCGAATTGTACGAACAGCAATTTGATTCAACTCATTCAAATATGCACATTCCATCGTCGTTCGCTCGTTTGCGATGCGATGGTGTTCTTCAAATACGAAATGCTCTTTTTCAATATAAAGTTGTGTAGGGTTCATGACACTCGCAGCGATGACCGCTTGTCGATTTCCTTCTACGCCTGCACATGCGACGCCGCGAAGAGCACCGAGAATGTAAATGCTCCCCGTTGCTTCGAGTCGAGCACCAGGATTTACGTCGCCTACTAAAAACACATCCCCATTGTGTCTAACAACTTGTCCTGAACGAATTGTACGTGTGATGGCATGCATTTGTGTATCTTGATAGATTGTTTCAGCATGCGCCACACTAATAACATCACTGACAATCTCCTGAACTAGCATATTGCTTTCTTTAAGAATGAGAGCCATGAGTTCTTCACGCATGCTCTCCGTTATGTATCGATGACCGGTGTGAATGTTAACATCCACAGTCGGCTTATCCTTTGCGTTTTGATAATGCGACTTGCGAAATTCATCAACCAATTCCGATTTTAGTTCCTCAAATGAACATGTATCATTGAGTTGTAATACGAGACCATCTTTCATCCCACGAAGTTGTACTAGACTTTTTTTGCTTTCAATCACACCGCTTCACCTCTACCTTACTTATTCTCCACGCGCATATACTTTCCCTTTATTTTTGTTCACTTCTTTTTTTCCATGAAGTGAACAAATTTCGCATTGGGAAATAAATCAATACGAACAATCCAGCATTGAGTATCATTGTTGGAATAAGCCGTAAAGACAGAAAATCATCATGCTTTAATTGTGTATAGTCTATGAGTGTAAAAATTGTATACGTGTAATATTCTAAGATAATTATACCAAGGAACGAGACCGTAGCAACGACAAAAACGTTCGATTGGAAATTTTTCATCATCATAAAAACGATATAAACAATGACAGGAAAACCGAATGTGTATATACCAATAACTTCAGTATACATCAAGTCATAGAAAAATCCGAATACTCCTGCATAAACAAACGTTAATCGTGATTCTAAAAATAACGAACTTAATAAAAGTAAAATAAAGAGCAACCGCGGAACGTACATTTCCTTACCGCCATACAGCCAATCTGACGCAACTGAAGCTACTGTACCTTCTAATAAAAAGGCAATCCCAAGAACAAGAGGCAACATGACATGTTTAGTTTGAATCATTGTTTATCTCGTCCCCACGATCACTTTGAAGTTTTCTTTCTACAACAACAACTTCATTAATATCGTATAAATTTGCAGCTGGGTCTATATAAGCTGTTTGTGTAAGACCATAAGAATCTTCCGTTACTTCAGCGACAACACCGATAATTAGACCACGTGGGAATACCCCACCAAGTCCTGAGGTGATAACCGTTTGTCCTTTTTTTACTTTCGCGTCTGCTGGTATCTTTTGAAAAACGAGTTGTTGACGCTCTTCATCGTATCCTTCAATGAGACCAAAAATATTGTCTTTGCCTTGAACAACTGCTGTTACTTTGTTTGTACGGTCCGCACTTGAAACGAGCTGAACCGTCGAACTGAATTGTGAGACACTTTTCACTTTTCCGATTAGTCCATCGGCAGTAATTACCGCCATATCTTTTTGAATGCCGTCGCGCTCTCCTTTATCAATCA
>JBOFGC010000194.1:0-3993 GCA_051648945.1 Bacilli bacterium | reverse complement strand
AATCCAGCTTTTTCAAACATGGGAGTAGATCCAAATAATGCAAACATGGGAGTAAATCCGGCTTTCACAAACATGGGTATAGATTCAAATAACGCAAACATGGGAGTAAATCCAACTTTTTCAAACATGGGCGTAGATCCAAATAACGCAAATATGGGAATGAATCCAACTTTCACAAACATGGGTGTAAACCAAGCGAATAGTAATATGGGAATCAACCCAGCAAATATGAACTTGGACCACAATAACCAAGGAAATAAAGGCCCAAGTCTTCCATGGGTAGGAGCATCGAAATTTGCAGTGCCTCCTTACTATCAAGGTGCAGCTATGCAAAATCAACCATATCAGTTATATCCAGAACAAAACAATGAAAATGGAAGTATTTTTAAAACGCCAGAAGAGAAGTAAAAAAAAACCTTTTGCACCTTTGTGCAGAAGGTTTTTACATATTTTTGTTAACGCTTGCTCACCCTAACGATAGACTCTAAATTGAAAGGTGTTTGATCGATGAACAGAATTCTGCGCTTTTCACTGGTAGTTATGATGAGTGTGCTAGTCGGTGGGTGTAGTGAAAATATCCAACCAAAGAAACAAAGTGAAATTAACAATCCGATGTACTATAATACGTCAGAGCATGCCATTCAAAATGCCATTCAGCTGCCACTTAAATATGAAGGAACGAGCAATGAAAGTCTTCTTGCGGCTCAAATAAAAAAAACAATTTTAAAAAATAAAGAGATAAAAGACTGCATCGTTCTCGTTACCGATAGTGAGGTTTTTGTCGCGATGATTAGCGATGTTGAAAACAGTAAACAAAGAGAAATTCAACAGACATATAAAAAGCATTTAGAACAACATTTTTCAGGAAAAGATGTTCGAGTCGGCGTAGGAAAAAGTCTTGTTACAGACTTACCAACGATTTTAAAAGATATGAATAACGGAACACCAATTGGTTTTTCAAAGGAAATGTTGAATGATTATATGAAGGATTTTTGGGATACAATTTCAAATGTTGTTACTAAATACTAATGAAAGTAACTGCGCAGATAACAAATTATATGCGTAGTTACTTTCTTTTTTTGTAGAATTTTCGGAAAGAGTAGTACTTTGTCAAATTTTTAACAGGAGAATTATATTAATTTTCTGTATTTTTTGTTAATAAAGAACAAATTGTGTAAAAAATTAGTGAATTATATAAAGAATAGACAGATAACATTGTCCTGTTAGGTACGATTGACTATGATGTTAAAGGTATTCAACATGAAAATTGAAAGGATGAACAAAGTGAAAAAAGGAAAAGCAATGAAGCGAACGATGATGAGTGCACTACTCGTACCTACACTTGTATTACAATTAGGTGGCTTGTCAGTTGTTGAAGCGAGAAATTTCTCGAGTCATTCAGTACAAGAACAACGATTTGCTGTAAAGGGACAAGAGGTTTCTAAATGGCAAACGATTAGTAAAGTTACATCAAAAGGAATAACGATTGGAAATAAAACGTACCCAGTTAGTGAAGCGTTAAAACAATTGATAACAAAAGGAAATGCAGCTGCTTTAAAAGATGCAACTGTTCGATTGTATGTTGATGAAAAAGGTGTAGTTCAAGGCATTCATTCTCTCCATTTAAATAATGCAAACTCAACTTTTGATGCGTTTGGAATTGTTGTTGACGGTGTAGTTGTTGTAAATGCACCAAGTGTAAAATTAAACAACATAACAATCAAAAGCAACCTGTTAATCTCGGGGAAAGTAACTTCAGAAGTTAGTTTGAAAAATGTTTCAGTTCAAGGAAAAGCAATTGTCGGGAACGGAAGTACACCAATCAAAGTTAACGTTACACAAAGTAGCTTTACGAATGTAGTTCTTGAGCGTGCTGATACGCAATTAAATGTGAATCAAAACAAGAAAATAGGGCTACTTCAATTCAATGCTAATGCAAAACTTACAGGTGATTCATCTGTCATTACAACGTTAATAATTGGAAGCAAAAGTACGAAAATTGAATTGGACAAGCCAGTTCAACAACTCAATGTACAAACAGGACAAAACATTGAAATTACTGTGAAAAAAGACGTAGCGAAAGTAACAATTAATGCCCAAGGTAAAGTGACATTACAATCGCAAGTTAAGATCAAAGATGTCGTTGTAGAAAATAAAACAGTAAGTTTAGAATTAGGTACGACAAAAATTGGAAACATCGATTTACCGACAGGCACGACACTGAAAGATGTTGGTTTAGATGCTAGCAAACTTGTTGGCCAAGTAGACACAGTTGAAGGTAGCGTTGTTAAACCTGAAGTTCCACCAGTAACACCACCACCGGTCACACCACCGCCAACAGGTGGAGGAAGCACTGGAGGCGGAGGAGGCGGTGGTGGTTCAACAGCTACAGAACGCCAAACGATGACATCACTCGTAACTCAGTACAAAGCAGACGTACAACTTAAAGCTGAAAATTATACACCAATCACATGGACTGCCTACGCTTCAGAGTTAAGCGCAGCAGAACAACTCATTGCCAATAACGCAACAACAGAAGCACAGTTTAAAACTGCATTGGTAACGTTACGTGCGAAATATACGCAATTGTCACGTTCATTCAACTTACGTGTCCTTCATACGAATGACACACATTCAAGTATTGGAAATGCACCGAAACTAATGACTGTTTTAAAGCAAGAACGTGCAGGAGCTGCAAACAGTTTATTGTTAGACGGTGGCGATGTAATGACAGGTACAATCTGGCATTCAATGTTTAAAGGGGAAGTGGATGCGGAAGTGATGAATCGCATGGGCTATGATGCGATGACACTTGGTAACCATGAATTCGATTTTGGCCCAGAAAGTCTTGCAAACTTTGTTACGAAAATTAATTTTCCAGTAGTAAGTGCGAATGTTGATTTTTCAACGCACACAGGCGCACTTAAAGGTTTGCGCGTGAATGCGATCACAACAAATGCAGCGGGTGGTAAAATCTATCCTGCAATCATTAAAGAAATGAACGGCGAAAAAGTCGGAATATTCGGACTTACAACAAAAGAAACGAGCAATATTTCAAGTCCTGGACAAGATATTTACTTTAAAGACGAAATGCAAACAGCGCAAGAAACAGCGGATGCGTTAGAAGCGTTGGGTGTAAATAAAATTATTGCAGTCAATCATATCGGAAACGCAGCGGACATTCTTCTTGCGAAAACAGTGAAAGAGATTGACATCGTTGTTGGAGGGCATTCTCATACATCAGTCACTGCACCGCAGCAAATCGTAACATCTGACGATTATACAGTTGTTGTACAAGCAGGGGACAATCGTAATGCACTTGGTGTACTCAATGTGCAATTTGACAAAGATGGAAATATTGTCGCTCACAATGGAAAATTGGCTCGTCCAGCGTCTACCAATCCAGTTGAAGATGCTGATTTGAAACAGTTTGTCGATCAAAAGAAAAATGACCCTGAATTCATAAAATTACGTATGGAAATCGTTGCGAAATCAGATGTTCTTCTTCAAGGAGACCGTCAATATGTGCGTCGTGGTGAAACGAATCTCGGGAACCTTTGGACAGATGCAATGTTGCTAGAAGCAAAGAAGACAAAACCAGAGGCAATCGCAGCGTTCCAAAATGGTGGTGGTATCCGAGCATCATTACCAGTCGGTAATTTCACAATGGAAGAAATGCTTAACGTAATGCCTTATTCCAATTCGCTTGTACTCGTTGAATTGAAAGGTTCAGATATTATTGCTGCCCTTGATAAAGGAACAACAGCATATGAAATGGCAGACCCAACAGGTGGGTTGTTACACACTTCAGGCGTACGTTATACATTTGAAACAGGTAAACCAGTAGGAAGTCGTATCACATCTGTAGAGGTGAAAACAGCAAATGGCTACGTGCCAATGGATCCAAATGCGAAATATTGGGTAGCGACAAATAGTTTCATTGCAAATGGCGGAGATAGTTTAACTTCATTTACAAATGCAAGTAACCGCATC
>JBOFGC010000193.1:0-2375 GCA_051648945.1 Bacilli bacterium | reverse complement strand
GAAAAGAAATTAGCGGACGCACAACGCATTCTATCGAGACGGACGACGGATGGCGCAAATTGGAATAAACAACGAATCAAAGTCGCGCGCATCCATGAGCGCATAGTGAATTGTCGCAAGGATTACTTTCAAAAAATCTCGACCGAGATTGTCAAAAACCACGACATTATCGGTATGGAAGATTTGAAGGTGAAAAACATGGTGCAGAATCGTCATCTCGCAAAAGCGATTAGTGAAGTATCCTGGGCGGAGTTCCGCACGATGATGGCTTACAAAAGTGAGTGGTATGGCAAGAAATTAGTGTTAGTGAACCCCAAGCATACGTCACAAAAATGTAGCACTTGCGGACATATCGATAAAGAAAACCGTGTATCACAATCTAATTTTGCTTGCACATCCTGCAAGTATAAGGAAAATGCAGATGTCAACGCAGCAAAAAATATAGAAGCAATGGCGTTAGCGAACTAACAATCGAGACTTCTATGGTTAAACCGCAGGGACTGCGGGGATAGCCTAATCAATAACAATCCGATAGGATTGTGTTCTTAGGAATCCCCTACTTCAAATTTTCGTTAGAAAATTAAGTGGCGGGTAGTTCAAACGTAGAACTTACAGAATGTTTTAAGGAGATGTGTGCTGTGGAGAGTATTAAATAACTTCAGCAAAGTATACAAACAATGAGGTGTCTCAAACGAGACTTCCTGTTTTATTTTACCTATTGACTAAATATTAAAAATAAATTAAAATTTCTTGTTGAATAGGAGAAAGTAAATCTCTTTTGTTTCAGTAACATTTGTTGTGCTATACTTAAAGGAAAATGTACATAAAAGTGAGGGAAAATCATGTGTCTACAAAGTGATTGTATTTTTTGCAAAATTGTCGCTGGTACGATTCCAAGTGCAACAATTTTTGAAAATGATGATGTGATAGCATTTCTCGATATAAGCCAAACTACAAAGGGTCACACACTTGTGATTCCAAAACAACACGCAACAAATATTTTTGATTTAACATCAGAAACATCGCGTGCATTAGGTGCTGTTTTACCAATGCTTGCGAACGCACTTCAAACGGCTTTCGAACCAAAAGGGCTCAATATCGTCAACAATAACGGAGAAGCCGCTGGACAAACAGTGTTTCACTATCACGTCCACTTAATTCCACGTTATGATCATAACGATGGCTTTCAAGCACGTTGGACTGCGAAGTCTTCGCCACTAGCGAAAGAAGAATTTGTCGCACTCGCTCAAACAATTAAGCAACATGTATCACAGTAATAAACACGGAAATCGCCTCAAATAGATTGGATGTGAACTGTATGATTCGTCGAAGTATTCCTAACATGTTTACACTTGGAAATTTATACTGTGGATTTCTTAGTGTAGGTTACGCCGCAAGCGGCAATATCTCTACAGCGTCTATCCTCATTCTAATCGGAATGATGTTAGATGCAATGGACGGACGCATTGCACGTATTTTACGTGCTGAATCACCACTTGGCAAAGAGCTCGACTCTCTCGCTGATATCGTTACATTTGGTGTTGCACCGTCGTTTCTACTTTACTACACAATTTTTGAAAGTTACGGCACAATCGGTATTTTCGTTGCCGGACTGTTCCCGCTTTTTGGTGCTTTCCGTTTAGCACGATTCAACGTAACGCCAACGAGCACTTCACTCAAATATTTTACAGGTGTTCCAATTACTGCAGCAGGTGGGATTGTTGCCTTATTGACACTCATGGACATTTTACCAGAAATTATCATGGTAACTGTTTTCATCATACTTGCCTTTTTAATGGTGAGTACGGTAAAAATCCCAAGTTTTAAAGATTTCCCATTACCAAAATACGGAACGATTGTGACGTTGTTTTTAGGGTATCTACTCTACCTCTTTTGGACGACCCAAAAAGGAGAAAGTAATGTATTCTTATACATCGCCGTCGCCCTCTACATCGTTTATATTTTTAATCAGTACATTTTTAAAAAATACATTCGCCATCGCTTTTCTGAGCGTCAAAAAAAGCGTGTGAATCGCCGTAAAATTAGTTAAGCCCAACATCCGAGTTGCGCTGTTATGCACACTTCTTTGTAAGTGTGCATAACAGCGCTCTCGGATTTTTTCTATTTTGTCGATACGATGCATAATTGTGTCAGATTTACACTTCACCTCACTAAAGTTATCTTATAATTTTTACAATTTACAAAATTGCATACACAAACGTTTTATTCCGTGTTAGGATGTAAGAAAGAAAATGAGCTGAACAATAACTAGCTCAAACTAAGGGGGATTTTTGAATGGAACGCGCACACAATTTTAATGCAGGACCAGCCGCTTTACCGACAGACGTATTGCAAAAAGCACAACAAGAACTACT
>JBOFGC010000192.1:0-5811 GCA_051648945.1 Bacilli bacterium | reverse complement strand
GGATAACTCTGCTTTTTTAGCAAATGTTACTCCCTCCAATACATTAAAAGTACAAGCCTATACTTCTAATGTATGCACAGCTTGTATAAATGTTTCCCCTCTTTGTTCAAAGGTTTTAAACTGGTCCCAACTCGCACATGCAGGACTAAGCAAGATGACATCTCCTACTTCAGAACGAGCAAATGCTGTGTTCACAGCCTCTACCACATTATGGACAATATGTATTTGATTTATGCCCGCTTTTACAGCTGCGGACGCAATTTTTTGTTTTGTTTCCCCAAATGCTACAACTGCTTTGACATTTGACATTGCAGCAATTAAGTCGTCGAACTCATTGCCACGGTCTAATCCACCAGCAAGTAAAATTGTCGGCACTTCAAAAGCATGAAGCGCTACTGTCGTCGCTAAGATGTTTGTCGCTTTCGAGTCATTATAAAAACGTCGACCAGCAACCTCACCCACATACTGTAGACGATGTGCAACACCCGCAAATGTTGTTAAAACAGCTGCAATTGCATCGTTTTCTACGCCACGTAACTTCACGATACAAACACTCGCTAAAATGTTCATGAGATTATGTTTCCCCGGAAGTACGATTTCAGATAAAGCAATGACAGGTGTATTCTTAAACATTACGACTTGTTGCTCCCAATCAATCCAACCACCTTCTGGTTGTGGTGTAGAAATACTAAAAGGAACTTTCTTACTTTTGGCGTTTTGCACCATTTCGTTTACAATGCAATCATCTGCATTATAAACGACAAATTGTTGTTCATTTTGATTGTTGCAGACTGTCGCCTTCGCTTGAATATATTCCTCTTTACTCTGATGATAGTCAAGATGCGCATCAAAGATATTCAGAATGCACGCTATTTCAGGAGCAAATGTCGGTGTGCCCATCAATTGAAAACTTGACAATTCAACAACGACAACGTTCTCACTGCTTGCATTTTGAACAACCTCACACGCAACCTCACCGATATTCCCAGCAATGAGCGGCGATTGTTGTGCTGCTTGAAACATTTCAAACGTAAGCGTTGTCGTCGTCGTTTTTCCATTCGACCCTGTAATCCCAATCATTGGCGCTTCACTAATCCATGCAGCCAATTCGACTTCAGTGATAATGGTAATATTTCTTCGCACCGCTTCTTGAAGCAGTGGATTTCGATAAGGAATACCAGGATTTTTCACGATATAAGCAAGGTCTCGTTGCAGTAACTCAAGTGGATGCCCACCGAGTACAACTTCGACACCCGCTTTTTCAAATTCGTTTTTCAAATCATTGTCCATTGTTTCATTCGCATCGTTCACAATGACTTTTGCTCCAAGTTTAGATAGTAAGCGAACAGCTGCCGTGCCACTCTTCGCTAAACCTAACACGAGTACTTCTTTATTCTCAACGTTTGCAACGTTTTTCACGCTCATCATCCCCTAAACTGTTAAGTAAATTGCTAGTAAGCTACATAATAGCCCTACACTCCAGAATGTCGTTACAATGCGCCATTCACTCCAGCCCAACAGTTCATAGTGATGATGTAACGGACTCATACGAAACACGCGTTTTCCTGTTGTTTTGAATGACGCTACTTGTATGATTACACTTAGTGTTTCAACGACAAAAATTCCGCCGATGAGGACAAGTAAAAGCTCCTGTTTTGTCAGGATACTTACACCACACAGCATCGCTCCAAGTGCAAGTGAACCTGTATCGCCCATGAAAATTTTTGCAGGATTCGCATTAAATACGAGAAATCCTAAAAGTGCTCCGACAACTGCTAAACAAAAAATCATAACACTCATCTGGTTTTGATCGTATGCAATATAGGCAAACGCGCCAAACGCGATGGCTGCTGTTCCCGATAACAACCCGTCGAGCCCGTCTGTTAAATTCGTTGCATTTGAAGTGCCGACAAGCATAATAATGACCAACACAGGATAAAACCAAGCAAGGTCAATTGGGTCTGCAACAAATGGTACCGCAATTGTTGTCGGTACTTCTAGAACATGTAGAATGGCATAAAATACGACCCCTACAGCCAATTGTGCGATGAATTTTTGTTTACTCGTTAAGCCAAGATTACGTTTTTTTACAACTTTTATATAGTCATCAACAAAACCAATAAGCCCGTATCCGACTGTTAAAAAGAGTAATAACGCGAGCATTTGCCAATCTGATGGCATTTTTAATAGTGTTAAAATGGCACTTACAATGACACTTATTAAAATAATAATTCCACCCATTGTTGGTGTTCCCGATTTTTTTTGATGTGACTTCGGACCTTCATCACGAATACTTTGACCAAATTTCAATCGGCGTAAATATGGAATAGCGAACGGCGATAATGCGACAACAATTAAAAACGCAATACCTACCGTGCTTAATAATGTAAATGATGACATAATATCCCCCTAACTCGAGCGTAGCTACAAAGTTTCTGTATAAGTAGTTCTAGTTGTTAGCACGAATGGCTTCTCGAGCTATTTTTCGGTCGTCAAAAGGTAATACTTGTTTACCAATAATTTGGTACGTCTCATGACCTTTTCCAGCAATCAAAACAACATCGTTTTCTTTCGCACGTGCAATGACTTCCTGAATAGCTTGTTTACGGTCGATGATCACTTCATACGTATCCGTAAGTAAACCTCTTGTCATATCTTGTAATATGTCCTCAGGTTGTTCTGTTCGTGGATTGTCAGATGTAAACACCGGAAAATCAGCGTACTTAAGAGCAATCTCTGCCATGATTGGTCGTTTTGTTTTGTCTCTGTCCCCACCACATCCTACGATGCAGTAAATATTTCCTTTTACAAACTCTTTGATTGTTTCTAATACATTTTTCAAACTATCTGGTGTATGTGCATAGTCGACTAACACCGTATAATTTTGACCTTCATTGACGAGCTCAAATCGTCCACCAACTGCTTTTAACGTTTCAACAGAACGCAGCATTTGCTCTAAGCTAAGTCCTGATGCATAGCCTGCTGCTAAACTTGCTAAAAGATTATACACATTAAATTTCCCGACGAGTTTCGTTTCAACAGCGTAAAGTTTTTGTTGGAAATGAAGGGTAAATACTGTGCCTTGACTTGTCATTGATATGTTTGTTGCTTGGAAATCCGCTTCTTTTTCAATGCCATATGTAATGATGTGTGCTTGTGTGCATTGTGTAAGTGCCTCATAGCTTTCATCATCGACATTTAAAACAGCGTATTTCGGTTTTTCTACGGTAATATTATTCCCTAATTGGCTAAACAACAAACTTTTCGCATGTAAATAGTCTGCCATATCGCTATGAAAATCTAGATGGTCCTGCGTTAAATTTGTAAACACACATACATCATACGCACAGTGATGAACACGTCCTAGTGCTAGTGCATGTGAACTTACTTCCATTACCGCTGTTGTTACGTTTTTCTTTATCATGTATTGAAAAGAACGTTGTAATGTTAATGCATCAGGGGTCGTATTTTTCACTTCAAAAATTTCGTCATCGACTAACATTTGAATTGTCCCAATCAAGCCTGTTGTTTGACCTGCATCACGTAAAAAATGATTAATCATGTGCGATGTTGATGTTTTTCCGTTTGTGCCTGTAATTCCAATCAAATGTAGTTTATTTGTTGGATGTTCATAAAAGAAGGAACTTACACTTGCCACCGTACGTTGTGTGTTTTTTACAACGATGACTGGACATGTTACTTCTTGTATTTCTTCTTCGCTAAGAATAGCTACTGCTCCCTTTGCGAACGCATCCTTTGCAAACGAGTGACCGTCTGTTGTATACCCACGCAAACATACGAATAACGTACCGTCCGTCACTTCGCGAGAGTTTGCTGTGATATTTGTAATTTCAACATCACGCTCGTTTTGCACCTTGTAATTTGGAATGCTCTTTAATAACTGATATAGTTTCATTTTTTTCACCCTTCCCTATTCTACAACGGAGTAGGCGATGAAGAAACAAAAAATACGGATTATCCTCTATTTTTTTTCAAACCTTCATTATCTATACATAAAATCAGTGGAAATTTGTTATTTATCGTCCAATAAAACGCGAATTATTGAACCATGCTTGACCATGGTCCCTGGTTGTGGCGATTGACTAACAACTGTATTCCCCGTTCCACTTACGTCAAGTTCAAAATCATGAAACAACGCTTGCAATTCTTTCGTGCGCATTCCAATCAGATTTGGTACTTCTTCATCTGGAATTTCAGGATATGTATACGTTCTTTCAATTCCGCTTTTTTGTTTTTTCACACCTAAAATCGGTAACGCGTCTCGAAGAATCTGTCCAACAATTGGTGCCGCTACTACACCACCGAATTGCACAGTATTTCGCGGATGGTCAACAGCAATATACACGACAATCTCAGGATCATTGCTCGGTGCCATGCCAATAAAGGAAACGATATAATTATCGCTCAAATAACGCCCGTTTTGTACTTTTTGTGCTGTTCCCGTTTTCCCACCTACACGATAACCTTCCGTATATGCCCCTTTTCCTGTTCCTTGTGCGACAACACTTTCTAATGCATACCGCACTTGCTTACTTGCGGACTCTGATATGACTTTTCTTTTTAACACTGACGTCTTATCACTTATGACAATGTCCGTTCTCGGATCAATGAGTTTATCCACAATATACGGTTGATAGAGATTTCCACCGTTTACTGCCGCGCTGACTGCTGTTATTTGCTGAATTGGTGTAACACTTACTCCTTGTCCAAAAGCTGTCGTTGCTTGTTCTACGACACCGAAGTTTTTATCAGAGAAAAATAATCCTCTTGATTCTCCTGCTAAGTCAATGCCTGTTTTCTCTAAGAAACCGAAATTTTTAATATACGCTTTTAATTTATCTTTACCAAGACGCTGTCCCAGTTCTACAAAACCTGGATTGCATGAGTTTTGAACAACTTGTAGAAATGTTTGGTCTCCATGACCTCCACGTTTCCAACATTTTAGGCGCGCTCCGCCTACTTCTACTGACCCTTTGTCGTAAAAACGTTCACCTTCTAACGAAACAAGTTTTTCATTTAATGCCGATGCTAGTGTAATAATTTTAAAGGTTGAACCCGGCTCATACGTACTCCAAATTGGCAAATTTCGATTGTACACCTCTTGTTTTACTTCTTTATACTTTTCTGGATGAAAATTTGGACGAGAGCTCATTGCTAGTATTTCACCTGTTTTCGGATTCATTGCAATTGCAGTGATACTGTCCGGTGAATACATCGCTTCCGCATTATCGAGTTCTCGGTCTACGATTGTTTGAATGCGTGCATCAATTGTAAGCTGTAAATTCATTCCATCGAGTGGCGGTGCATATTCGTCTGCGATATTCGGCATTCGCTTTCCTTTTGCATCTGCATAAAAGCGTACATAGCCTTCTTCTCCACGTAAATATTTATCATAACTGAGCTCAAGACCATTTAAACCCTGATTATCAATCCCACTAAAACCAAGCACATGACTAAGCATTTCGCCGTAAGGATAATATCGTTTACTATCTTCTGCTATGTACACCCCTTTGATGTTTAAACTACGAATCACTTTTGCATTTTCATGAGATAGTTTTCTACCATACGGATGAAGCCGTACGATTGACTCTCGTTTCGTCATCTGCTTGAACAAATCGTTGCTTTTCATTTTCAAAATTGGGGCTAGTTTCTGGGCAGCTTTTTCTGCATCCTCAATCTGACGCGGCACTAAAAAGAGGGATGGTGCACTTTTGTTTGTAACAAGAGGAATGCCATTTCGGTCAAGTATTTCTCCTCGCTGGGGTTCAAATGTAACATTTCGACTCCATG
>JBOFGC010000191.1:0-1749 GCA_051648945.1 Bacilli bacterium | reverse complement strand
AAAAAAAAGACGAGTTGGAATTTAATTCCGTCTCGTCTTTTTTAACTACTTATTTGCTTAGTTCTTCTTTTAATTTGCCTAATAATTCACGTGCTTCGTATTTGCCACCGAATGCATGGAATGAATCCATGTAACGACGGAACTCGTCTACTGAAGTTGCTGTTTTCTTTTGTTCTACTTTAGTGAAGTCACGGCCGAGTAATGAACCGAATGGTGGGTGTGCTGCGAAAAGTTCTTTTAATTGTCCAATGATTTGATCTGCCATAATGAATAGCCTCCTAATGTGTTTCATTTTCTATATTATAGTAAATTTATGAAAACGCTTCAACTGTTATTTTGAAATAGTTTTTGATTTTATGAAAATAACTGAGACTCGCGTATTTTTGTGCGGAACTGGGGTACTGCGCCAGGCAACTCCGCTTTCCTGTGGGGCGGCACTGTGCCTCCTCGTCGCGATAAAGCTGCTCCTGCGGGGTCACACGTTTCCGCCTGATTCCACGGGAGTCTCCGTTGCCTGTCTTCGTACCCTTCAACGAAGTTTTGATGCCCGCGATAAAGTCTTTTATTTTGGGTTGTGAAAAAGTGCACGCTCGCGTTTATGGTGATGTTTCGTGGGAAAAATTGCGCGCTCGCGTGCTTTTTCTATTGTTCTAAGAAAAGATGTGAATTTTATGCGTTTAGCCATGAATCGTCTTGTGGATTTTGTTTCCACAGTGCGATTTTAGCAAGTGAATCTTGCCCGATTTTTCCTTCTTCGATTGCCACTTCATTCAGAACGGAGAAGTTGGTTAGGCAACGTACTTCGATGTTGCGTTCTTTAAAGCCTGCTGTTGCTTTTTCTAATTCGTATGTGAAAATTGCTACAACACCGACTACTTCTGCGCCTTCTTTTTGAAGCGCTTCTACTGCGTTGAATACGCTGCCGCCTGTTGAGATTAAATCTTCAACGACTACGACTTTTTGTCCTGGTGTGATGCGACCTTCAATTTGGTTTCCGCGTCCGTGTGCTTTTGCACTTGAACGAACGTACACCATTGGTAAGTCCATGCGCTCACTTACCCAAGCTGCATGGGGAATACCTGCTGTTGCTGTACCTGCGACTACTTCTGTTTCAGGAAAAAATTCTTTGATAAGACGTACAAAGTTATTTGCAATGGATGAGCGAACTTCTGGAAAAGATAATGTTAAGCGATTGTCACAATAAATTGGTGATTTGATCCCACTTGTCCAAGTGAATGGTTGTTCTGGGCGCAGTTCAACTGCTCCAATTGATAGTAGATGTTTTGCGATTGTCTTTTTCATAATTTACTTCCCCTCATACCAATTTTTTTTCACAGCGGCATACGCTGCTGCTGGGTCTTGTGCTGCTGTAATGCTTCGTCCGACTACGATATGTGTTGAACCATTACTTCTTGCTGAAATTGGTGTTGCAATTCGTACTTGGTCGTTTGCAGCATCGCTTAGCATACGAATGCCTGGTGTCACTTTTAAAAATGAAGCGCCACATACTTCAGTGATTGCGGCACTTTCAAGCGGTGAACAAACGACACCATCTAGACCGCTTTTTTGTGTGAGTTTTGCTAAATGTAACACCGCGTTTTGCATGTCTTCTTTGATAAGCATTTCTTCATTTAATACCGTTTGGCTTGTACTTGTAAGTTGCGTTACGGCGATCAGCTTTGGTACCGTCTGGCCAGCGGGTGTGCCGGCATAAAGACCTTCACGTGCTCCTGCCATCATTGCTGCTCC
>JBOFGC010000190.1:0-6048 GCA_051648945.1 Bacilli bacterium | reverse complement strand
CTTTCCTGTGGGGCAGCCGTATGCCTCCTCGTCGCGAAAAAGCTGCTCCTGCGAAGGTCTCTTGGCTACCTGTCCCGTCATCCGTCTCCGGTCCCTGACTCCGCCTTCCCTTGCGGAGTATAGAGCACGCGTTAAAACTTTTCATCCATGGGTTGTGAAAAAGGGCTACGCTCGCGTTCATGTGTATGTTCTATGAAAAATATTTGGGATACGCGAGAACTTTATGCTGTGGTTGGTGTTACTACGCCAGACGACTTCGCTTTCCTGCGGGGCAGCCGCAAGCCTCCTCGTCGCGATAAAGCTGCTCCTGCGGGGTCTTGCCTGGCTACCTGTCCCGCGGGAGTCTACGTCATCTGGCTCCGTAACACTTTCCTCGAAATTTGAGCCCGCGTTAAAGCTTTTGATTCATGGGTTGTGAAAAAGGCGCGCTCGCGTTTCATTGACGTGGTCTATGAAAATGTTTGGGTTCTACCGTATGGTTGGGCGGTTGTTTTATGCTTTTTCGGGACCTTCGCTTTTCTATTGGGTTGTATTGGGCTATGTATACGTTATTTTTTCACAAAAAAAGTCACTTACGTTAGAGGTTCTCTGTTGTAAGTGACTTTTGGTTATAGTAGTGGTGAAAATAAGCGTGCGAGTGACTCGTACATTCGTTCTCTTAATGGGCGTTTTTTGAAATTTTCCTCATAGAGTTCTGTTGAATGTGTGATGTCTTGTAGGAAATCTTCTGTCAGTTCGTTTACGCTTGTTGTGTCATATAAAAAGGCATTGACTTCGAAATTTAAATGGAAACTTCTCATGTCCATATTCGCTGTGCCTATTGATGCATTTTTGCCGTCTACGATGAGTAATTTGCTGTGCATAAAACCGTCGTCGTATTGAAAAATTCTCGCTCCTGCTTCGAGTAGTTTCGGAAAATAGGAGCGCGATGCATGATATACTAACTTTTTATCGGGCCACCCCGGTGTTAATAAGCGTACATCTACACCTCGTAGTGCTGCGACACGCAGTGCTGCGTAAATGTCGTCATCTGGAATGAAGTATGGGCTTGCAATCCAAACGCTTTTTTCTGCACTTGCGATCATTGTAAAGAATAGGTCTTTGATGACTTCCCACTCTTGATCAGGACCTCCTGCGATTAATTGAACGGCACCGCCTTTTGTTGATACATTAGGTGGTGGTACTTCTTTTTGGAAAGTTAGTACTTCTCCTGTTGCATAAGACCAGTCATGAAGAAAGATTAGCTCTAAAATTTGTACAGCTTCTCCTACTAGCTTCATGTGTGTGTCACGCCATTTTCCATATTGTTTCACTCGGCCTAAATATTCATCCCCAATGTTTAATCCACCCATAAATCCAATCCACTGATCAACAACAACGATTTTTCGGTGGTTTCGGAAATTCACTTTGTCATTTAAGACCGGAATTTTCACAGGCGAATAGGGCACCATCTGGACGCCATTCTCTTTTAATTCGTTAATATACTGTTTCGACAGGCGAATACAACCTACTGCATCATAAAGGAATTTCACTTCGATGCCTTGTTGTGCTTTTTTTATTAACGCTTGTTGAATACTTCGTCCAATCTCATCATCACGAACAATGTAGTATTGGATATAGATATAATGTTGTGCTTGTTCAATTGCTGCGACGATTTCTTGAAACGTTACTTCGCCATTTGATAAGATTTTTGTGTTTGTTTGATAGGATAGTGGACTATTTGTAATTCGTTCCGACAATTTGAGTACTTGAAGATTTTCGTGGTTATAGCGAACATCTGATTGCTTCCATGACTTCAGTTGCGTTTTCATTTGTTCAATCACTTCTTCTACTCCTGCTACTTTGTGATGAAATTTACGTGTTTTTCTAACATTTTGTCCGAATAATATGTAAAGTATAAAGCCACCTAACGGAAAAATAGAAAGAATACTAATCCATGCTAACGTTTTTGAAGGGTTTCTATTTTCAAAAAAGATAACAAATCCTACCAAAATTACACTTAATGTAATAAGTAATGAATAAAGCCAATATACACCTGATTTGAATTCTTCAAAGTATGGAATCCCTTTTAGAACATCAAACAGCATGTCCAATCCGTAAAGAATGGCAACCATACAAAGTGCAAAGACGATGGTTTTAAAAATGTTTTTTATCATGATGTCACTTCCAATCTCTCCACTTCAAACATCTCCATTGTATCACAATGATTTCCAAAGTGCTCACGATATCCCATTTCCTTGCAACAAAAAAACTCCATAAAGTGTCTAGCACTTCATGAAGTTTCTATTTTTAGAAATATGCACTCATTACTTGAAACGCTTCATCTTTTACGATCGTTTTTCCATATTCTTCGAGTCTGTGAATCGTTAGACCTGACTCATCACCATATTCTAAAATCATAGCGAGATAGTCATCTACTTTATCATCAGATAGTTCCTCTTCAAAATCAACAAATAGATAGTACTTGCGTTCATAGAAATATAGGCTCGATGTTACTGAATGCCAATCTTGACGTTTAGATACCGCAATTACTTCTTCTATAGATGGAAACGAAAGGACAAAATCACGACTTTGCTCGACGATTTCTGCTGTAAATATGCCTTGCATCTTCGGTTCGCTATGCCCATCGTCACCCGATTGTCCATTTGGAGGTTCTAATCCTAAGAAATTATGAGGAAATGGAAAGGAATCTTCATTCTTTGCATATTTACCATTCGTCACGACAACTTCAATTCCTGAATCATGTGCCTTCACTTGAATCCAAAGCGGTCCATCCGTTAGAAATTCGTCTTGAAAATCGATTTCCTCCATCATGTCCCAAAATAATTCTTCGCCCTTGTCACGATTAAACCATATTTCCTCTCTATCATATCCACGACTTTCGATGTCTACATATGATATAAAAAACCTAATCGTGTGCTCATTAATTCTTTCAATTTCCATTATAACCTACACTCCCTCCGGATTAAATTTGGAGTGATGTATTGTTTGAAACGTACAATCATCACTATTGAATCGAACATTATGCCTGTTAGATTATTGTATGCATCAACAGGCTTGTTTCAAACACGAAACAGATACTTTTACTAATTTTATGCTATTTTCACGAAAAATGAAAGTATTTGACATTATATTTTCAATATGTCACAGAAATTCACACATCTTCACAAAGATTTATTGCTTCGAAAAAAAAAAGCAAGAAGATTATCCTTCTTGCTTACTCATTTACTAACAATTGTGCTTGCATCAATTGATACGTGCGCACAGAACGTGGTAAAAATCTACGAATCTCATCTTCGTTATAACCAACTTGTAAACGTTTATCATCAACTATTATCGGACGGCGTAATATACCTGGATACTTTTTAATAAGTGAATATAATTCTTGTAAGCCTAGACTTTCAACATTAATATCTAATTCTTGAAACACTTTTGAACGTGTAGATATAATTTCATCTGTTCCATCTTCTGTCATGCGCAAAATCTTTTTTATTTCTTCGATTGATAAAGATTCTGTAAAAATATTTCGTTCTGTATACGGGATGCCATGCTCCTCAAGCCACATTTTTGCTTTGCGACATGAAGTACAACTCGGTGAACTGTACAATATAACCACGGTCAACACTCCTCATTTTAAATTCCCGTTTAAAAGTAATTTAGAATTATTATTATCTAGTAATCAGTATACTACAAATTGCCACAACTTAGCAATAATATTCACACATTTTCGTAATAATGTTGTACAAAATCTGTACAACATTATTGTAACACAAATTTTCTAAATGTTAAGACCGTTTACAAAAAAATGATAATAATTTGTTCTTTCGTTTAAAATATAGTCCAACACTCAAAGTTGGCATCCCTCTGCAATCTTTTGTATAATAGATATATAGCCTGTCAGAAGGAGGTTCTACTTTGAATTTTTTTATTGATTTAAGTATTTTAGCGAGTTTAATCATTGCTATCACAGCGTTTAACGGCGTCATCTTAAATACGATTGGCGAACGTATTATCGGTCGAAAAAACCGCACAAAGTTTGTTGATCAAACGAACGCTACGATGACTGGTTGGTCATCTGTAGGTGGAAAAGGAAAACACAGAAAACAAATGTATTAAAATTCATGTCTAAATAGCATAGTTACTTCTTTCGTTTTCTAACACCACTACAGTGTTTTGTTTTTGAACTTTACAAAAAATACATATTTTACGTTACTTTAGCTTATACAAAGGTTGAACAATCGAAAAGATTAAACATTTACGTATCGTAAACGACTGAAAAAAGAGGCTATCCTAAGAGGATAGCTTCTTTTTTATACTTGCGCTTTATACTGTTCATACTCCGAGATTGAACATAGCACCCAATGTCCAGGTGTTACTTCACGGAATTCTGGTATCTCTTGGCCATAATTATGTTGTGCTGGGTCATATAGGATACGTTGACGTTCGCGTTCATAATTTGGATCAGGTAACGGTATCGCTGAAAGTAATGATTTTGTGTATGGATGGAATGGCTTATTGTATACGTCATCACTATTTCCGAGTTCTACAAGTCGACCACCTGTCATTACACCAATACGGTCCGAAATATATTTTACCATCGATAAATCATGGGCAATGAAGAGATATGTTAAGCCCTTTTCTCGTTGTAATTTTTTCATTAAGTTAACAACTTGCGCCTGAATTGAAACGTCGAGTGCTGAAATTGGTTCATCGGCAATGATAAATTCAG
Organism: Bacilli bacterium; assembly: GCA_051648945.1. GTDB lineage: Bacteria > Bacillota > Bacilli > JBOFGC01 > JBOFGC01 > JBOFGC01. The sequence continues at coordinate 1,319 of JBOFGC010000190.1, read as the reverse complement.
GTTCAACAGCTAATGCACGCGCAATACCAATACGCTGACGTTGTCCACCACTAAATTCATGTGGAAAACGATTGGCGTGTTCTTTGTTTAAGCCAACAACTTCCAGTAATTCATAGACACGACGTTCACGGTCTTCCTTACTGCTTGCAAGTCCGTGAATATCAATTCCTTCTGCAATAATATCCATTACTTTTGTACGTGGATTTAGAGATGCATAAGGGTCTTGGAAAATCATTTGCATTTTACGATTAAACGCTAACGTTTCTTTGCGATTTAATTTTCGATGCACATCTTTTCCATCATAAACAACTTTACCACCTGTTGCGTTGTATAAACGAATGATTGAACGACCTGTCGTTGATTTACCTGAACCAGATTCACCAACAAGACCAAATACTTCACCTTTAAAGATTTCAAAGGACACACCGTCAACTGCTTTTACTACTTTTCCACCACCGACAGGAAAGTGTTGTTTTAAATTATCGACAATGAGTAATGGTTCTTTTTTCTCTACAGTTGTCATTTACTTTCCCCCCTTAAATTTCGCCATGCGCTCTTTTACCGTTTCTGGCGGTTGTATTTGTGGTGCTTGTGGATGCAACAACCACGTTGCAGCGTGGTGTGTCGGACTTACTTGAAACATCGGTGGTTGCTCTTCAAAATCAATACGCAACGCTTGTGGGTTACGCTGAGCAAATGCATCACCAAGTGGTGGTTTAATCAAGTCCGGTGGCGTTCCCGGAATTGCATAAAGTTCTTGCTCTTTATCATCTAAGCTAGGCATTGACGCGAGTAATCCCCATGTATACGGATGTTTTGGATTGTAGAAAATTTCATCGACATTACCGACTTCTACTATTTTACCTGCATACATAACCGCGACTCTGTCTGCAACGTTCGCTACTACACCTAGGTCATGTGTAATAAAGATAATTGCACAATTTGTTTTCTTTTGAATGTCTTTCATTAATTCTAAAATTTGCGCTTGAATCGTTACATCTAGTGCTGTCGTCGGTTCATCTGCAATAAGAATTTTCGGATTACACGCAAGCGCCATTGCAATAACAACACGTTGACGCATACCACCTGAGAATTGGTGTGGATATTGCTTCGCGCGAATTTCAGGCTCTTTTATACCAACAAGGTCCATCAGTTCGATTGTACGGTTCATTGCTTCTTCTTTTGTCGCTTGTTGATGTTTCATATACCCTTCCATGATTTGCTTTCCAACTGTCATTGTTGGATTCAATGACGTCATCGGGTCTTGGAAGATCATCGCAATATCTTTACCACGGACATTTTGCATGTCGCGTTCATTT
>JBOFGC010000189.1:0-2144 GCA_051648945.1 Bacilli bacterium | reverse complement strand
AAGATTATCGGGAGAAAAAAGGACAGTAAAAAGACACTACTGCACCAAAAAAGGCCACAACAAACATAACAAACAAATTTAACAAGGACATATTTACTCTTAGCAATTGGCAGCGTAAAAATCCATCGCATATTTCTTTCTTCAAATTCTTTTGTAATAAGGTAACAGAATAAGAGCGTTAATAGATAGAACCCGAAGCCATTGAACACAAGTGAGCTAATTTTTTCCATAAAAATCATCGGTTGTATAGACAGTTCATCATCTTCTTTTGGGAGATTTACTTCTAATAATTTTTTGTTTAGTTCCATTGTGTCTTTCATTTCTTGGTTCGAATTTTTAAAACTGCCCTTCAACTCCTTATATTTGATTGCGTTTTCATAGACTTTAATCTCGGCTTCTAATTCTTTTTTCCATTCTCTGTTTTCGATATGTTTAATAAGCGTATTTATATCCTCAAATAATAATTCCCCTGTACTTAGTCGTCTTTCACTGTCATCATTGCTATGTGTTTTTAATTGTTCACGAAGTAGTAAAATATCTTTTAACACTTCGCTACCACGCTCAGAGAAATATGCAACTTTTTTTGTTTGGATATCATCTTGTTGAAAATAATTGTAAAAGAATATCGTTACTACGCCAATTATCGTTGTTGCTATAAAAATACTAAACACTTTCGTCTTCATTATTTTTTTGAATTCAAAAAGGAAAAGTGCCATCGTTATCGACCTTTCGTTTCGAAAAGTTCAACATAGAGTTGTTCAGAACCCGTTACTTCTTTTTCGATATCATAAATTCTTAATCCATTATTTAGGAACAATTGGATTGTTTCAGATAGTTCAGTTGAGGATAGTTGGACTTTCAATCGCTCATTACTATATTCAACCTGAATTCCGTTTTCTTCAATTAAATCCTGTGCTTTGCTATTGTCTGATAACTGGAAATAGTAGAATGTTACTTCATGGTGGGAGATATCTATTTCAATAAGTTGTCCACTTTTTAAGAAAAGTATATTTTTTGTGAGACGGTCAATTTCTGCGAGGTTATGCGATGAAAGGATGATGGTTGTGCCTTTTTGGACTAAGTCGTTAAAAATTGTGCGCATGAGAATTGCACTAGTAGGGTCTAAACCATTTAATGGTTCATCGAGTAGTAGTAGTTTGGGCTGATTAATAATGCTGAGTGCTAGCAACAAATGTTGTTTCATTCCTAAAGAGTACTTTCCTACTTCCTTATTCAAGTAGCTTTCCATTCCAACGTACGCGGAAATTTTGGCAATGTTTTCTTTTGATAACTGGTATACATCACACACAAATTTCAAGTGATCATATCCCGTTAAATAATCAAATAGTACGGTATTGTCTTGAAAATAGGACACTTCTTTAAAAACACTATGCTGTTTATTACATTGACCAACTACTTCTATCGTGCCGGAGTCTGGGATAATTATATTTGCTATTAGATTCAGTAACGTTGTCTTTCCTACACCATTTGGACCTACTAATGCCCAAATTCCGGGAGAATTAATACTTAAGTTGATCTTATTAATTATCTGATGGTTTTTATAGCTCTTCGAAAGATTTATAATAGATATAACAGGCATACACATACCAACTTTCTTTGACATATATTACATAAATTATAGCACTATTTTCAGAAATCAAAGTAATTTATTTTAATTTTCTATTAATAATAAACAGGTCAAACGTTTGTGATTCAGACCTATTTAACTACAATAAGAGATACCTTAGAATCGTGAAAAATATCAACCTCGTAGTTTATTTTCATTCGTATTTACTCATCAGTGGTTCAATCAAATATACTAACACAAGAAAAAATATTGCTGTAAATAGTATATTATCTTTGCCATATGTAAAATATAAGAAGATGAAAAATAAACTGTAACATAGAACTAGAATACTTTTATATATGATTGACCGTCTACTTAACTTCAATTCTTTTTTGCAGTAGGGACAAGATATTTTATACTTATTTTTGAAAAATAATTTCTCTTTGTAACCTATTTTACTTTCGCATTGTGTACATCTCATCAAAGCACCTCGTTCTTCAATATTAGAATTTCGAATTAGAGCAATTTTCTCCTTATACTATATATTTTTTTCTATACCCATTCAAATTTTATATCC
>JBOFGC010000188.1:0-7562 GCA_051648945.1 Bacilli bacterium | reverse complement strand
TTACAACAACCATCGCCATACGTGTAGACTCTTGCGGAAGTGAATTCGTAATTGATGATGTTTGACCACCACTTAACATTGTACTTTGCGAAATAAAGTCCATCGTATTTTGTATCTTCATGAGCATATATTGTAGTGGAACGAGATGCGAACTATCGACATAAAGCAAGGCATTAAACCAGTCATTCCAGTAACCAAGCGTTGAAAACAACCCGATTGTTGCGATTCCTGGTAGTGCTAACGGAATGGCAATTTGGAAGAAAATTCGTAACTCACTTGCGCCATCGATACGTGCGGATTCGATGATCGAATCATGCACCGCTCTTTTGAAGAACGTACGCATAACGATTATATAGAATGGGCTTAAACACATCGGTAAGATGAGGGCCCAAATACTATCTTTAAGTCCTAAAAACTGTGTAACAACGATGTACGTTGGTACCATACCACCACTGAACAACATTGTGAACAGTGCGAAAAATGTGAAGAACTTGCGATACTTAAAGTTTTGTCGACTAATTGCATAAGCATAAGACGATGTCAGTAGTACCGTTAAAATTGTTCCTACGATTGTAACGAACAGTGTGATTGAAAGAGATTGTAACAACTGTCCTTTCATGCTCCAAAGATATTTATACCCTTCAAAACTCCACTCTGCTGGGAAAATACTATACCCATAATATTTAATCGCATCTTCACTTGTTAGTGAGATGATAATTACATAGATGAACGGAAAGATACAAAGTAATGTGAACAACGTCATGATGATGTTAAAAATGAGGTTCCACGGTCCACTAAGTTCATGAACACTTCTTTTCTTTCCAAAAAGTAACTTTTTCTTTACTGTTTCTACTTTTGGTCTTGCTACTGCGTTCTCCATCTTTTTTACCTCCTCTACTTCTAGAATAACGCGCTTTCACTATCCAGGCGACGTACAATCCAGTTTGTGAGTAGTACTAACAACAGTCCAACAACTGACTGATAAAGTCCTGCTGCTGTTGCCATTCCTAAGTCACCTGTTGATGTTAATCCACGATAGATAAACGTATCGAGAACGTTTGTTACATCATACAACGGACCTGAATTTCTTGGGATTTGGAAGAAAAGTCCGAAATCTGCTCGGAAGATTCGTCCGATATCAAGAATGATAAGTACAGTCATAAGTGGTAACAACTGTGGAATTGTAACTTTTGTAAACTGTTGCCATTTTGTTGCGCCATCAACCATTGCTGCTTCATAATAAGAGCGGTCGATCCCCATGATTGCTGCGAAGTAGATGATACTACTGTATCCTACACCTTTCCAAACACCCATGAATACGAGAATAAATGGCCAATATTGTGGTTCGGTATACCACGATACATCTTCTAGCCCGAACATTCCTAAAATGTCGTTCAACAATCCTTTATCTGTGCTTAGGAAAGTAAATACGAAGTAACTAATTACTACCCAACTTAAGAAATACGGTAATAGAATACCTGTTTGATATGTTTTTACAAGACGCTTGTTACTAATCTCACTCATAACAACTGCGATAAATATGGCTGCTACAACACCTGCAGTAATAAATCCGAAGTTATAAAGTATCGTATTTTTTGTGGCTGTAATTGCGTCGTTTGTACTAAATAAAAATTGGAAATTTTCAAACCCAACCCATTCACTCTGCATAATACTTGCAAAAAAGCCGTCCGATGAAATGCGGAAATCTTTAAATGCAATCACTGTACCAACCATTGGTAAGTAACAGAAAATCGCTAACCATAGTGCTCCAGGCAGTACTAACAGAAGAAGCGATTTGTTTTTCTTCAAATCTTTGCCAATGCTTCTAAGCTTGTCCATCTTGGTCGCTCCTCTCACTTTATGTTTCTTCTTGCTGTTCCTTATGTTTAAATTATAGAATGAAAACGCTTCCAAAGTTAGTGTAATTATTTTTGAAAACGTATACTATTTATAGGTGAATGTGGGAGGGGAATGGTATTTAATTGATTTTCTATGAAAATAATTGGAATCTCGCGTATGTTTGTGCGGATCTGGGGTACTGCGCCAGGCAACTCCGCGTCCTGTGGGGCGGCCGTGTGTCTCCTCGTCGCGATAAAGCTGCTCCTGCGGGGTCACACGCTTCCGCCTGATTCCACGGGAGTCTCCGTTGCCTGTCTTCGTACCCTTCATCGATGTGTTGATAGTCGCGATAAAACCTTTTTATCCGTGGGTTGTGAAAAAGGGCTACGCTCGCGTTCATGGACACATGCAAGGAAAACGAGATTTTTGCGCGCGCGTATGGTTGTGTGGTGATTCGGGGATCACGCTTTCTCCACTTGTTTTTTTGTGCGCATTATCTTTGTTAACGTTTGATTTCTATTTGTTTTTAAGGCGTTCTTCATGAGAATGCTGTCGGAATTCGGCTGGTGACATGTGTACATACTTTTTAAAGATGCGATGAAAATAGGCAACGTTTCCGTAGCCTACGCTTATTGATATGTCATTTACTCGTTCTAGTGTTTCACTTAGTCGGCGCATTGCGTGTGATACGCGAATTCCGTTTACATAGTCAGAGAATGTTCGGCCTGTCTCTTTTTGAAAGATTTGACCGAGATATGCTACATTTATGTTCATTTCGATGCCAAGTTGTTTGAGTGAGAGATCTTTATGATATTGATCTGCGATTATGTTTAGGCAATGAACGACGATTGGACTGATTTTTGAATCGCGTTGTTGTTGCTGAAGTAGGTGTGTTAAGTAGTAACTTTGGTGTGCATCTTGCATATTCTCACTCTGAATACTTTTTGCACTTTGCGCGATTTTTTCATAACTGTTCACGCGCTCTCCTTTTTCAAGAGTAAAGTCCTGATTTTGTATGGTATCACCTATTTTTTGTGCAATGTCTACTTCTATTTCATCAATGTTTGCTAGTGTTTCGTTACCTAAAATAAGCCACAATTTATGGCTATGATCAAAAAATGCCAATTCGTATTTTTTTCCAATACATCGCATTAGACTTCGTTTTTCACGTTCCATGTTCTCACCAAAGTCTATTGTATACTTCCAAACTTCATAGTCTCCGGGTTGCAAGTGCACGTCTAAGAAAGAGAGGCGCTCCTTTACATCCCTTGTTGAAATTTCCTCTTGAATGAGTCGACTTAAGATATGTTCTTTAAATACAAATGTTTCTTCAATTGCCTGATACTGCTCATCTAGTAGTGTTGTACTTTGTTCGATTGTTTGTTCTAGCTCTTTTACACTTACCGGTTTGAGTAGGTAATTTTCAATACCTAATTGTAAACCTTCTTTAATATAAGAAAATTCTTTATAGCCACTTAGTATGATATATTTGATGTTTCGTTGATCTTTTTTTAACTTACTTATGAGACCGAGTCCATCTAAATTCGGCATTGAGATGTCTGTTAAAACGATATCGACGTCTATTTCTTGTAATTTTTGATAGGCGTCTTCACCATCACATGCTTCACCTACGATTTCAATATTGTAATATGCCCAGTCTATTAAATATCGCATACCTTCTCGAATCATATATTCATCGTCTACTATAAACAGTTTATACATTTTCATCCTCCTGCACATAGATCTCTAATGTTGTTTTGACGCCTTGTTTCTCGGTTTGTATTTGAATACTATACTTTTCTTGAAAATGAATACGTAATCGTTCATGAACATTTTTAATGCCGATTGACTGATTTGCATACGTATTGCCATACTTTAGATATTTTTGAATATCTTCATATTTATTGGTTGGGATGCCTTTTCCATTGTCTCGAAGAACTATTGTTAACTTGTTTTCATTTTTTGTCACTGTAATTGATATGGCATTGTTTTTTCGTTCAAAATCAATCCCATGAATTACATAGTTTTCAATGAGCGGTTGAAGCGTAAATTTCGGTATTTTAACAGATTTTGCTTCGTCTTGGATATTGACTTGATAGGCAAATTTCCCGGGAAAACGAAGTTGAAATAAATCTAAGTACAGTTGAGCATAGTAACATTCGTCTTCTACACTCTGTTCTTTTTCCCCCGTCATATTATTTCGGAAAAGCGTTCCTAAAATATATGTCATTTCACCTAAATCTCTTAGTCCTTCTTTCACTGCATACATTCGAATATATTCGAGCGTGTTATATAAAAAATGTGGATTGATTTGTGATTGCAGCGCACGCATTTCTGCATCTTTTTGTTTAATTTCTGATGTGTATACTTTCTCGATATGAAGTTGTAAGTTGCTCACCATCTCGTTAAATGAGCTAGCAATTTCCTGTAAATCACCTTCATCGACATCATTGATTCGTACATCCAAATTCCCTTCTTCTACTTCTTTCATAATCGAAGTGATATTTTGAATTCGTTCGTAATATTTGTTTAGTAAATAATAGAGTACAAAACTAAAAATTAAGATGACCGCTATTACTGCGAAAATAAAAAAAAGTGTGTTTTCAATGATACGAATCCAACCACTCGGCCTATTCGGCAATACTGTAATTGCGAGATTGAGTGATTCGTTGTGAAGCGTCACTTCATAGTCGCTAACATCTACTTCACTTTCTACATTTGAATCAAGGAGTGTTTTCTCATTTCTTTGAATTACAACACGCAAGTCTTGAGCATTTGAAGATAGTAGATTTTGAATTGTATCTGTCAAATCAAAACTAAGCGTAACATTAGCGAATACACCGAGTGAGGTGGGATCTTTCAATACGCCGTTCATATTAAGCGTAAATGTCTCCTCACCTTGAACTTTAAAATTCGCTGAAGACTCCATCACTTGGTCAGATTGTATATCCGATATTTGTATTCTTTTTAGTGATTCATTTTGTAAAAAATATGTTTCAAATAATTGCTCAAGGCTGTCGTTATACAACGAAGCTGACTCTCCATATTCATCAAGGATATGGACGATATAGTCGTCATATTCGTTCGAAAAATAGTAGTTTAGATCATCAAGTAGTCTTGGTTTCACATAAAATTCATTCACAAAGCGTTGTAGTAACCTCGATTGTTCATTTAGTGCGCTGTTAATATCAACAGCCAACGACATTTCCATTTGCTGTTGTGATTCTTCCATTTGTTTGTCTGTGAATACGATTACTCCACCTATAAATAGGAATGCCACACCACTCATGAGAGCGATATAGAGAAGAAGTACTTGATTAATTTTGTTAAAGTTCATAATTCCACTCTCCACTACATTTCTACTACAACTTAATGTATCCGCTTTCTATTATAGCAATAAAACAAATATTCCTTTAAATATTAAAAATTCAGATATTGTTTATTGATATACGGGTAGATATCTTTAACTTTTCTACGTTTTCTTCGATACGGATTGGTTTGTGTACAATTCTCGCTACTTGCGTATCAATTCCTTCAGATTGCGTACAACTCATACCTACTTGCGTAACTCTTGCTTCAACTTGCGTACATTTCATACCTACTTGCGTAACTCTTGCTTCAACTTACGTACATTTCATACCTACTTGCGTAACTCTTGCTTCAACTTGCGTACATTTCATACCTACTTGCGTAACTCTTGCTTCAACTTGCGTACGATTCATACCTACTTGCGTAACTCTTGCTTCAACTTGCGTACATTTCATACCTACTTGCGTAACTCTTGCTTCAACTTGCGTACATTTCATACCTACTTGCGTAACACTTGCTTCAACTTGCGTACATTTCATACCTACTTGCGTAACTCTTGCTTCAACTTGCGTACAACTCATGCTAACGCTATCTTACACTCTGATTTGGTATTTGCTCACCACCAAAAAACCACACCCATTTGGGTGTGGTTCAAACTTTAGGCACTTGTATGTGCCATCATAAAGGACATATTGCCTTTTAATTTCATTCGTTTAATCTGTGCTGGTAGGATAAAATGTTCGCCTTTTTTTATTGAATGCACTTCGTTGTCAACGATGCATTCTCCTTCACCATCAATTACACTCGCGAGCGTAAATGGTTTGTTGTGATGAAAGTCCATTTCTTCTTCGACATCAAGTTTGTATACAGTGAAAAAGTCATTGTCTACAAATGTTGTTTGTGTAAACTGTTGACCGTGCTTGATTTCAGTTTCAATTTCAGCATCCGCATGAGGGACCATTGATACTGCGATGGAATCATCGATATGAAGTTCACGTTTTTCACCAGCAGCGTCTATTCGGTTATAGTCGTATACCCGATAGGTTGTGTCCGAACTTTGTTGCGTTTCTAACACGAGAGTTCCTGCGCCGAGTGCGTGAATTGTTCCACTTGGTACGTAGAAAAAGTCACCGGGTTGAATACGTACTTTACGAAGTAGTCCGTCCCATTCACCCTTGCGAATTTGTTTCTCAAGATCTTCTTTCGTTTTTGCGTAGTGTCCGAGAATAAGTTCTGCGTCCGGCTCACAATCGAGTATGTACCAACACTCTGTTTTGCCAAGTTCACCTTCTTCATGTAGTGATGCATAGGTGTCGTCTGGATGGACTTGAACGCTTAAGTCTGTGTTGGCATCTAGTATTTTTGTTAGTAAAGGAAACTTCTCGCCTGGCATATTTCCAAACAATTCACGATGTGATTCCCATAATTCTGTGATTGTTTTTCCGGCAAATGGTCCATTTTTTACGACTGACGGGCCGTTTGGATGTGCACTGATTGCCCAACATTCACCTGTATGATCTGATGGTATATTATATTCAAAAACATCTTCTAACTTTCTGCCGCCCCAAATTCGCTCTTGAAAAATCGGTTTTAAAAATAGTGGTTTCATTGGTGTATAACCCCTTTTCCATGTGCTCTATTTCTGAAATTACATTTCTATGTTTTCGATTCTTGTACGGAGTAGACAAAGCCTGTTACTCCGCACAATTTTTTACTTTTTCTCCATTGTCATTGCGTTGTATACCGCTCCGAGTAAATTTGCATCGTTTGCAAACTTACATTTGCGCAGAACTGGTTTTACGTGCGCGATTTTCACACGGTCAAGTAACTTGTCCATGTAAACATCTAACTGTTCTATCAAATCTACTCGTGCACTAATGGCTCCACCGATGACAATGCATTCTGGATCATAAATATATTGAAGATTGAAGATTCCGACACACATTGTTTCATAAAAGTTTGCAATTGCTGTTTGGCACTCCACATTGCCTTCGTCAGCCTGGCGAAATACTTGTTCGCCATTTAGACTCGCTTTATCTACGCCTAGTAGTTCGGCTGCATGACCAACGAGCGCATTCGTTGAACCCGCTGCACTCCAGTTTCGAAGCGTATCGCCACGCCAGTCCATTAATAAATAACCGAATTCGCCACCATGTAGATGTTTTCCGACGTGTAGTTTTCGATTTTTTATAACTGCTCCGCCGATTCCTGTTCCACAGACGAGGAACATCGCATCATCAACATCACTTGCAGCACCTTTCCAAACTTCAGCGAGTGCCGCGCAATTTGCGTCGTTCTCCATTGCCACACGCATACCGAAAGCAGATTCCATCGCTTCTCGAATATTTGGTCCATGAATGTACGGAACCGCACTTGCTCCTTCAATAAATCCGGTAGCATTGTTCACCGCTCCT
>JBOFGC010000187.1:0-10715 GCA_051648945.1 Bacilli bacterium | reverse complement strand
GCGACCATCAACACATCGTTGTAGGGTACGAAGAAAGGCAACGGAGACTCCCGTGGAATCAGGCGGAAACGTGTGACCCCACAGGCGCGGGTTTTCGCCGAGGAGGCACACGGCCGCCCCACAGGACGCGGAGTTGCCTGGCGCAGTACCCCAAGCTCCGCACAAACATACGCGAGCCTCAATTATTTTCATAGAAAAGGAGAAAACCTATGCCGCCAAAAAATATTTGTATCGTTGAAGACGATCCTGTCATCCGTTCAGAGTTGAGTACCTTTTTGAGTAACCAAGGTTATACGATAGCCGCACCAACAAACTTCGAACAAATTGTACAGGGAGTATTGGCAACTAGACCGCACCTAGTGTTACTTGATTTGCAACTTCCAGGGACTGACGGAAACTATATTTGCCGTGAAATAAGAAAAAGTGCAGACATCCCCATAATCGTTGTGACAAGTAAAAACACTCCGCTCGATGAATTGATGAGTATGAACGTTGGTGCGGATGATTACGTAACAAAGCCGTATCATCCCGCAATTCTACTCGCACGTATTGAAGCATTGTTAAAACGAAGTTATAAATCGGATGCAAGTTCTGTTTATACATATAAATCACTAAAACTGGATATAAGTGATGCTCATATCCAGTTTGGAAGTGAAGCGGTTGAGCTAACAAAAAATGAGATGAAAATCTTACACTGTTTTATGAAAAAGCCAGAAGTGATAATAAGCCGAGAAGAGTTAATGGAACATTTGTGGAGCAGTGATTTGTTTGTGGACGATAATACACTCAGTGTAAATGTTACGCGACTGCGTAAAAAAATAGAAAGCATTGGAATGGAAAATCCAATCGAAACCAAAAGAGGGCAAGGGTATATTATGCGATGAAATTCACTCAATATGTAGCCGGACGGTCGCTTTTTTTTGGCATTATGTTATTGATTTGGGTATTTACACTACTTATTGGAAGCGTTGTGAAAATACCTCTTTCAGTTTTGTTTTTTCTTTCTGTAATTTGGTGGTTACCGATTATCACTTATGTGTTGATTGAATGGTGGCGAATGAATTCTTGGCTATCTTCTCTTCGTGCTACGCAGCAACAGTTAGAACAAAAATATTTACTTTTTAACGTATTAAAGCAACCAACTACACCAGAATTGTGTGAGATACACGAGCAATTACAGGAAGCATATAGAGACATGCACGAACATATTAACGGATATAAATATGCACAAAAAGCGTACAAAGAATATATCGAAATGTGGGTACATGAAATAAAGACACCCATCGCAGCAAGTGAGTTGTTATTAGCAAATCATGATTTCGCTGCAAGTGGTAGTTTAAAAGAAGAATTGCGAAAAGTAGATGGCTTTGTTGAGCAGGCCCTTTATTATTCGAAAATCGAATATGCCAATGATGACTATCGTATTAAGCAAGTAAGTGTCAAAACGTTCGTTCACAACGTCATAAAGCAAAATGCGCGTATGTTTATCGGAAAAGGCATCGGACTTTCCGTTGAAGTGGAAGGGATTTCCGTATATACAGATGAAAAATGGACTGAATTTATATTACAGCAAATCATTAGTAATGCAATCAATTATTCCAAAGTAAATGGTGCAACCCTTAAGATTGTAGCGACGCAGCTTCAACAATCGGTAAAACTCACAATTGAAGATAATGGTATTGGAATTCCGAGCGGAGAATTACAAGCCATCTTTCAAAAAGGATATACCGGAAGTAACGGACGTAAAATTCGAAAGTCAACGGGAATGGGTCTGTACATTGTAGAGAAACTCGCGCAAAAACTGAATATTGGTATCGGGATAACATCTGTTGTTAGCGAAGGAACGCGCGTGGAGCTTACTTTTCCAATTTCAAACGTATTCTTTCGAAATGAACAATAAAACGAAGCATCGTCTCTTAGGAACGATGCTTTTTTACTAGGTGACAAAAACGAAAGATAAATGTAAGAATATTCAATAAATAATTCGCGAGTATTATTGTATGCTACGAGTAGAAAATGAAAAAAGGAGAGAATGCTATGGTCGAAGTATTGCGATTGAAAAATGTAGAAAAAATGTACGGAAACAAAAAACAAGTAACACAGGCGTTAAATGGCGTAAGCTTTGAGGTCGAACAAGGAGAATGGGTTGCAATTATGGGAGCGTCAGGAAGTGGGAAGACGACGATTTTAAACTGTATAGCAACCATTGATACTGTGAGTGCGGGAGAAATTATTGTTGATGGCTGCGATTTACGCCAGTTAAAAGGGAAAAAATTAGAGCAATTCCGTGGCGAGAAATTAGGTTTTATCTTTCAGGATTTTCAACTACTAGACACCCTTACTGCCTATGAAAATATTGCACTTGCCCTCACTTTACATGGTAAGGCAGAGCATGTGAAAGAACGGGTACATACAATAGCTAGAAAATTGAATATCGTTGAGATATTGAATAAGTTTCCCTATGAGCTCTCCGGTGGACAAAAACAAAGGGTAGCGTCAGCACGCGCACTAGTCACGGAACCAAATCTCGTATTAGCGGATGAACCAACCGGCTCACTCGACAGTAAATCAGCCCGACAATTACTAGAAGCCTTAGAAAATAGCAATCAACAAGACGCTTCAACAATCCTCATGGTCACGCATGACCCATTCACAGCTAGTTTTTCAACACGCGTGCTATTTATGAAAGACGGCGAAATTTTCTCTCAAATTACAAAAGGAATTCAGACGCGAAAAGCGTTTTTTGAAAAGATCCTCGATGTTGTTTCGTTGCTTGGGGGTGAACACATTGATTGCACAGTTAGCTCTTCGTAATGTGAAACGCTGTTTCAAAGAGTATGGTGTGTACTTTCTGACCCTCACACTAAGTGTTGTCATTTTCTATGCATTTAATAGTATTGAAGCACAACAATCGATGTTAATCTTAACAAAAATGGAATCAATTTTACTTCAAACTTTTCATGGAATCGTCGGTTATGTGAGTGTTGTCGTCAGTATGATTGTTGCTGGACTTGTGTTGTATGCAAACTTTTTTGTGCTCAAACGAAGAAAAAAAGAATTTGGACTCTATCTTCTTTTAGGAATGGGAAAGCGAAAAGTAATTTCGATGCTTATCATTGAATTTTTCATCGTTTTTATTTCGGCGTTGTGTACTGGATTGTTATTTGGCGTTGGCATTAGTCAATGTATGGGATATATTACAGCGGGGTTATTTGAAGTGCAAATGTCAGAATTCCAGTTTGTTTTTTCAACTGATGCCTTACTTCGTACAGTTGCGTTTATTGGTTCCATATTTTTAGTCGTACTATTGTTCAGTGTCTTACAAATTAGTACACTAAAGCTCATTGATTTATTGTCAGCCAATGTGAAAAATGAAATCGTCGTAGCAAAGCGTGGATGGAGGGGCGTTCTTCTACTGATGTTTGGTATCGGCTTACTTATTTTTGGGTACAATGAGGCGTTGGAATTTGGGTTCACTCAATTAAATGCACTCCTTCGAGCAATCACTGCTGGTGTTGCGGGAACGGTCTTCTTTTTTCTCGGTTGTAGTAGCCTATTTCATACAATTGCAGAAAAAGTGCCAACATTGAGTAACAGGGGGACAACGATTTTTTTGCTTCGCCAGTTTACGAGTAAAAGCAATTCTACATTTTTAATGATGAGTGTTGTTTGTCTGATGTTATTTTTTACAATCGGTGTGCTTTCAACAGGACTAAGTACAAAAACAGCACAAGAGAAAGAATTCAACCGCCAAATGCGCTATGATATGAGTTTTGTTCAGACGACTTCCAAGAACAATGCGTTACAGACATTTCTAGAAAAAAATAAAGTGAAAGAAATTGTCGATGCTGTAGACAAAATCGAATTCAGTCTATATGAAACCAATATAAAAATCGGGACAATTTTACAGATGAAGAAAGAGGACAGAGGATACGAAGATATGGAAATCGCATTCGTAACAAATTCTGATTTTCAAAAAGTACAATCGTTTCTAGGGACTCGTATTCACTTGAAATCGAATGAAGTTTTGTTTACTTCACAATTTGATGAGGTACTCACTGTAATCGACGAATTTGTACGAAAAAATAAGGAAGTATCACTTTTGGGAGAAAAGTACGTTGTAAAAAATAAAGTTTCAGAAGAAGTCTCATGGTCAAACAGTTATAGTACATTCAATCATTTCACCATTGTTGTACCGGATCACATGATTAAAGAATTTTACAATAGAAAAGATGTAGTAAATATTAAAATAGGTAGTTTGAGTGAAGGGGAAAGTACACAGATTGAAAATGCATACGCCAACCTTAAAGATAACTCACTTACGCTAGGGTCGAGAAACTTGCAATATCGTCTGATTCTCGGTTCGAGTACGATTGTTCTCTACATCGGTATTTATCTCGGTGTTGTGTCGCTTCTATCAGGGGCAGCCATTCTTGCGCTACAGCAACTAACCGGGATGGCAGATAATGTTGGTCGCTATATCATTTTGCATCGAATGGGCGCAACACAACGTAAAATTGAAAAAACGTTGTATAGAGAAGTAGCGATTCAGTTTTCATTGCCACTAGTGCTTGCCCTTGTCCATTCGTATTTTGGGATTACAGTCGTAAATGAAACGTTACTTATTACCGGACGTGATAGTGTGTTAATGCCTGCATTGTATACGACACTTATCCTACTTGTCGTCTACGGTGGCTATTTTTGGCTAACCTATCAAGGAAGTAAACAGATTTTACGAAGAAATGAATAGTTCTTGAATGTACGTCCTTCCCTCTTAAAGTGAGGGGAAGGACGTTTTTTGTAATTGTTATCTTACAAAAACGAAAGATAGGTGTAATCTAAGTCAATATGTGAAAAGCTACTTGTTAGGTATGATGTGTATATAAGAAGCATAAAGGAGAGTACAAAAAATGAAAGAACTTTTACGTATTGAACATGTTGAGAAATTTTATGGTACAAAAAAGAATGTGACTGCCGCACTTAATGATATAAATTTTAAAATGATGGAAGGCGAATTTGTAGGAATCATGGGGCCTTCAGGAAGTGGAAAGACGACACTATTAAACTGTTTATCAACGATTGATACTGTAAGTACAGGTCATATTTATCTTGAAGGAACAGATTTGACAACATTAAAAGGAAAGAAGTTGGAGCAATTTCGTCGGGACAAACTTGGTTTTATCTTCCAAGATTTCAATCTGCTTGACACACTAACGGCGTTTGAAAACATTGCGCTTGCACTCACAATTCAAAATGTAAAACATAGTGAAATACCAGAACGTGTAAATAAAGTAGCGAACAAATTAGGAATTGGTAGTATTTTAACGAAGTTTCCGTATGAAATTTCAGGGGGACAGAAACAAAGGGTAGCAGCAGCGAGAGCACTTGTAACAGAACCATCACTAATTTTAGCAGATGAACCAACAGGCGCACTTGATAGTAAATCGGCAACTATGTTACTTGAGTCAATGGAGAACTTAAATGAAAAAGAAGGATCGAGTATTTTAATGGTTACGCATGATCCATTTACAGCGAGTTACGCCCATCGTATTCTCTTCGTAAAAGACGGCAAAATCTTTTCAGAAATCGAACGCCAAGAAAAAACACGCAAACAATTTTTTAATGAAATTATCAACGTGATTTCACTACTCGGAGGTGAAAGTAGCGATGTACTTTAATCTTAGTGTTCGAAATGTAAAAAGGAGCATTCGTGATTATGCCATCTATTTTATGACGCTTGTGCTCGCAGTTAGTATTTTCTATTGTTTTAACTCAATTGGTTCACAAAGCATTATGTTTGAAATGAATGAAACGGCGTCAACCCTTCTCGATGAATTTGATTCACTTATGGGCATTGTAACCGTCTTTGTAACGGTCATTCTTGCAACCCTCATCCTCTATGCGAATATGTTTATCGTGAAAAGAAGAAAGAAAGAAATTGGAATGTACATGACGCTTGGAATGAGTAAGCGAGCGATTGGTCGTATTTTACTCGGTGAAATTATTGTAATTGCAGGGCTTGCTTTAGTTGTTGGACTGGGATTGGGTGTATTTCTTAGCCAAGGAATGTCGTTTTTAACAGCAGCGTTGTTTGAAATTGATATGAAAGCATACACGTTTGTTTTTTCCCCTGAAGCGGCATTGAAAACATGTTTATACTTTATTGGTATGTTTGTAATTGTAGCGTTGTTTCAACGTGTAACAATTAGTCGATTTAAACTCATTGATTTACTTTATGCAAGTCGTAAAAATGAAAAACAGTTGTTAAAACATACATGGGTATCAGGTGTTCTATTTCTATTAAGCATAGCAATTTTAGGTGTGTCTTATTGGCTTGTTTTAGACCAGGGCTTGTTTGAAGCGATGAATATTAGCGTAGCGCTCGGATGTGTCGGCACATTACTCTTCTTCTGGTCATTATCGAGTCTCCTGACGTCGATTGTACAAAAGATGAAGCCAGTCTATTTCCGAGGGACAAATATGTTCTTAGTTCGCCAGTTGAGCAGTAAAATGAATACGACATTCTTCTCGGTGAGCGTCATCTGTATCATGTTATTTTTTACAATTGGTGTGTTATCGACTGGACTTAGTATGAAAGAAGTGTCTGAAAAAGATGCAGAGCGCAACAATCCATTTGATGCATCGTTTGGTGTGTATTTCAATGAACCGTTAGAAAACGAAACACAAACTCAACCTTTGTTACCGATTTCGAAAGTGACGGATAAAAGTGTAAATTGGCTAGCGAATGCATCAGCGTATCACGAATTCATCGTGTACGACTCACCGCTTCGTTTACCATCAATGTTGTACGATGGACTTTCAAGTAGCTCAAAAAAAGAAGCGATGAAATTGTACGATATGGCTGTCAATGCAATTAAAATTTCAGACTACAATGCACTTATGAAAATGAATGGGCAAGCGACAATCTCTCTAGGGAAAGACGAAATAATACTCGCATCTGAGAGTCCAACCATCCAACCATTAGTAGAAGAATTTGCAAAAAACACGGAGAGTATATTACTCTCAGGGCAACGATATACGATAAATCGTGAAAAAATAATTGAAAGTAGCTTTGCTAATGGGTTTCTATTTTATAATCAGATGGCACTGATTGTACCAGACAACGTTGTAACGACGATGAAACCAGCGATTTCAGTTATGAATATGAACTATCCAACACCAAACGTAGCACTTGAAAAGCAAATGACGGCAGATGTCGAGAAATATAATGAAACAAACAGTAATGGTTGGTTAGGTACGACCATTCGGACGCTAGAACTGGAGCAAACAAAAGGAATGGGAACGTTCGTCGTGTATGTTGGTATTTATCTTGGCATCGTTTCCCTTATTTCTTCGGCAGCGGTACTTGCTCTTCAACAATTAACAGAAGCTGCGGATAACAGCGAACGCTATCGAACGCTTTCTCGTATCGGTGTTGCACCAAAACAGCAGAACCAAACGTTGTTTCGACAAATTTCATTGTACTTTATTCTGCCACTTGGACTTGCACTTGTGCACTCCTACTTCGGCATTAAAGTTGTCAATGCGGAGCTGCTTTCGTTCGGGAAAGCAAGCGTGTTTTGGCCAGCTATTTTTACTACGCTAATCTTCATCGTTGTATATGGTGGATACTTTTGGGCAACGTATATAGGGTGTAAAAATATTATTCGACAAAATCAATAACAGAGAGAAAGGAATCATCATGCGATACGTATTGAATGTGCTGAAATTCACAGTGTTAGTCGGTATTTTCGGTTACAGTGAACAATCTCTTCTTCAGTAGGAAGTAAAAAACTGAATTTTAGAACTTACTATAAAGAGGTTGTCGATTGGTAAATGTTTTGTTAATATAACTTCAACAAATACTTTTAAGAGCAGTCCAGAGAGGCTGACAAGGTGAGCGAGCGGATGACCCGAGAGGTCAAAGTGTAAATAGGAGAGTTGTATACTCTTTTAGGAAAAGGCTACTTGTCATGTTTCATTTCGACAAGTAGCCTTTTTCTATGCTCACCAAAGGATAACTTTGGGAGGTTATTACGATGACAATACAAGACAAAGATTTTTCATTTCAATCTGTACCAAAAACGAGCCGTTACGGCTTTCTAAAAATGTTAGCAGTAATGTTAGGATTCACGTTTTTTTCAGCAAGCATGTGGGGTGGAGGCTCGCTTGGGGAAGGAATGTCATTTACAAATTTACTTTGGATTATTCTACTAGGCAATATTATTTTAGGAGGCTTTACTGGCGCGCTCAGTTATATTGCAGCAAAGACGGGCTTATCTACACACTTACTCGCCCAGTATGCGTTCGGTGAAAAAGGAGCATACATTAGTTCGTTCATGCTTAGTGCAACACAAGTAGGTTGGTTTGGTGTAGGTGTAGGAATGTTTGCATACCCCGTGCACAAAGTAACGAATATTAATCTTTGGGTATTGGTGATTGTCATCGGTGCATTAATGACAGTGACAGCGTACTTCGGTATGAAAGCACTAACGATTTTAAGTTTTATCGCAGTTCCGTCTATCGCAATTTTAGGTTCGTATAGTGCAACGAGTGCAATTTCAGATATGGGTGGAATGGAGAGCTTACTTGCGTATTCACCTGAATCTACGCTGAGTATGGCAGCAGCACTTACGATTACGATTGGTTCATTTATTAGTGGTGGGACACTTACACCAGATTTTGCTCGCTTTGCAAAAAGTGGGAAAGACGCAGTTATTGCAACGGTTATCGCGTTCTTTCTTGGGAACACGCTCATGTTCTTATTCGGTGCAATCGGAACAATAGCAACAGGACACAACGATATTTCGGATGTGATGATTAGCCAAGGTCTTGTCATGCCGGCAATTTTAGTACTCGGCTTAAACATATGGACGACGAATGACAACGCACTTTATGCATCAGGATTAGGTTTTGCAACGATGTTTAAAAAACCAAAAGTAATTATGGTCATGATAAATGGTGTTATTGGTACGCTAATGGCTGTATGGTTGTATAACAATTTTGTAAGCTGGTTAACGTTTCTTGGCTCGACACTGCCTTCAATTGGGGCAATCATTATTGCAGATTATTTCATCGTTCAGCGTGGACACTATAAAGAATATAGCGAAATGAAAATGGAAACTGTACGTATTCCTGCCGTACTTGGTTGGGCAGCGGGTGTACTCGTTGGATTAACATTACCAGGCATTCCGCCATTAAACGCGCTCATCGCAGCGGCTTTAGTGTATGTCATCGCAGCGAAACTACTAAACACAGAGAGATCTTCAAAGGAGGAAATAACATATGCAAATTTGGGCTAACGCACATATAAATGGGCAAGTAGGTTTATGGGATATTATTATTGAAGAGGGATTAATCGCTCGAATCGTACAAGCAGGTACACTTGATCAACAAGGAATGGAAGTAATCGATTTATGCGGTAAGCTTGTAAGTGCACCGTTTGTAGAACCACACGTGCACTTAGATACAACGCTGACAGCAGGAGAACCGCGTTGGAACGAAAGTGGAACGCTTTTTGAAGGCATTGAACGTTGGAGTGAGCGCAAACAAACTCTTTCAAAAGAAGATGTGAAAACACGCGCGAAAAAAGCGTTAGAATGGCAGATTGCTAATGGAATTCAACATGTTCGTACTCATGTTGATACGACGGATGAAAGTTTAATCGCTTTAGAGGCGATGATTGAAGTGAAAGAGGAAATGAAAGATTGGGTAGATATCCAAATCGTAGCGTTTCCGCAAGAAGGAATAATTTCATTTCCGAACGGTTTAGCATTACTAGACAAAGCGATGGAAATGGGTGCAGATGTTGTTGGTGGTATTCCCCACTATGAATTTACGCGAGAAGACGGTGTAGATTCAATTAAAGAGTTGTTTCAAATCGCCAAAAAATACGGTAAATTAATCGACATTCATTGTGATGAAATTGATGATGAGCAGTCGCGCTTTTTAGAAGTCGCTGCCCGTGAAGCGATTCATAATGACATGGTCGGTCGGGTAACGGCAAGCCACACGACAGCGATGGGTTCTTATAACGATGCATACACATCAAAATTGTTTCGTGTACTAAAAATTGCAGAAATGCACTTTGTAGCGAACCCTATTGTAAACATTCATTTACAAGGGCGCTTTGATACGTATCCAAAACGACGTGGATTAACGCGTGTGAAAGAACTAAATGCAGCGGGATTAAATGTTTGTTTCGGACATGACGATATTATGGACCCTTGGTATCCGATGGGGACGGGCAACATGATCCAAGTTTTAAGTATGGGTGTACATGTTTCTCAAATGATGGGTTATAACGATTTGAGTGAAGCATTAGACTTTATTACGACGAACAGTGCAAAGGCGTTACATCTTGAAAATTACGGTGTGAAAGAAGGTCATCCAGCAAACTTTATCGTGTTGAATGCGGAAAGTGGTTTTGATGCGCTTCGTTTACAAGCGGAAGTGTTGTATAGCGTTAGAAATGGTAAAGTGATTGCGCAAACAGCACCTCGACGAACGATGATTTGTACGGATGAAGAGAAGGTTATTGATTTTAAAAAAGAATAGAGTGAAGTGCTTAATACTTCATAAGTTCATGACAAGCTACCTTTTGGTGGCTTGTCGTTTTTTTTTTTGAAGAGTGCTCATTTTATCTATGGATATAATTTAGGATCACATATTTTTGTATAGAACTGGGATATTGCGCGAGGCAACTTCGTGTGCCT
>JBOFGC010000186.1:0-5797 GCA_051648945.1 Bacilli bacterium | reverse complement strand
CCATTTGGACGATGATGGATGCAATAAAAAACATTACACTAGCAAACGTTAAAAAACCAACTGTCGTGCCACCTAAAAAGTCACCAATCGGACCGAGCTCACGCAACAAATATAAATCGAATTGACGGTTACTTAATGCGACGAGCAATATTGGTGTAATAAAAGCTAACAAAACAGCGACACTTCCTAGTAAAATAAAAATGAACTTTAGAAAATATTTCACAGCAATCCGTCCCCATAAAAATAAAGTAGTGCTTAGTATTTCCGATAATACAAAGAATATCAGGTACAAAAAAAGAACCTACAAAATGTAGATTCTCATCGTTTCAGAACATTAACTTGCTTTATATTCCAAACGCAGTTTATCTGCTACCATTGCAATAAATTCAGAATTCGTTGGTTTCGCTTTACTCATACTTACTGTGTGCCCAAACAACGCTGAAATACTTTCATAATTTCCGCGACTCCATGCCACTTCAATTGCATGGCGAATGGCACGTTCTACACGTGATGCTGTCGTCTTAAACTTAACCGCAATTTCTGGATACAACACTTTCGTAATCGAACCTAACATTTCAACGTCGTGATATACAAGACTAATTGCCTCACGTAAATACATATAGCCTTTGATGTGTGCCGGAACGCCGATTTCATGGATGATTGAAGTGATGCTCGCATCAAGGTTTCTCGGTCTGCTTTCTGTTAACAATGGAGAGCGTGTCAAAACCGGTACACGTCGACTGCTCATACCTATATCCTGACCGCAAAGTTGTCGAATGTTTTGTCCTAGATGTTCTAAATCAAATGGTTTTAGAATGAAGTATGCCGCACCAAGTTCTACTGCTTTTTGCGTCACATCTTCATGTCCAAGTGCAGATAGGATAATGACTTGTGTCTTTGGACATAGGTTTTCTTTTTTCATACGTTCAAGAACAGCCATACCGTCTAAATGGGGCATAATGATATCTAAGATCATTACATCGGGAGTTACGTCTTGTAAGCGTTGTAGACATTCGTTTCCGTTGTTCGCTGTACCGATAATTTCCATATCTTTTTGTACAGAAATATACTCTGTGAGCAATGATAGTAATTGCTTATTATCATCAACTAAAAATATTTTTATTTTTTCCAATGGTTTTCCCTCCGCTTGCTTTCATGACATCTATTTTTGCATTCGACATTTGTTATGTAGATACTTTCATTATAGAAAGAATTCCGCCAGAAATATATAAAAATTCTAACATTTTTTTCTAAAAATTCCCCAATCATTTGTTGTTTTTCGACAAAAGCCGTGACTATATACCTAGCTTATTGGTTTCCTTATGTAAAAATAAGGAAAAAGAACCTACATTTGTAGGTTCTTTCTCTTTATCAACTTGCTTTATTTTCTTCTTGTTCATGTAAATTCACACCAGCTTCATGTAACATCCACTCAATATGCACACCATAACCACTACTTGGGTCGTTCACAAACACATGGGTAACCGCACCAATTACTTTGCCATTTTGAATAATCGGACTTCCACTCATCCCTTGGACAATGCCACCGGTTTTTTTGAGCAAAGTCTTATCTGTAATGCGGATAACCATCCCTTTTGTGCCTGGACTGCTTTGTGGCACACTACTTACAACTTCAACGTCAAATGCTTGTACTTCACTGTTTTCGATAACTGTAAGAATTTGCGCTTTGCCTTCTTTCACTTCATTGCTAAAAGCGACAGGCATCGGTTCATCATAAATACCATTCTGAAGTTGTTTCCTTAATTTTCCGAAAATGCCATAGGGGCTATTCACGGAGATACTGCCTAATGGGGCAGTATTTTCAGAAAAACTAGCAACTTTTTCACCTGGATTGCCTTGCGTTCCACGTTCGATGCTTCGTACTTTTGATTCTACAATAATGCCCGAACCAACCGGCATCGGTTGACGTGTGTCCAAATCTGAAATGACGTGACCAAGTGCACCGTAACGTAACGACTCAGGTTCGATAAATGACAGCGTACCAATTCCGACAATCGAATCTTTTACGTACAATCCAATGCGATAGGAATGACTCACTTCATCAAATACCGGCTGTAGTTCACTTCGTTCTAAAACATTTTTACGTTTAAATTCGATATCAACTGTTTTACTTTCATTCGAAAACGTACTTACAATTTGACTTATATCGCTCATTTTCTTGACTGGTTTACCGTCTAAAGAAACAATCGTATCACCTACGCATATTCCGCTCTTTTCACCAGGTGAAATTTTACCTTTTGCAGTTGAAATATAATGATGCCCTACAACGAGAACACCTTCTGCATTTAATTTCACACCGATGGATTGACCACCTGGAATAACTGTTATATCATTTCGAAACGCCTGATGACGATGTGCCTTATAGGCCCGACTCGGTTCATCTTGGGTGCTGCTGTTTTTTTGCGACCACAAACTCATGACAGGTATATCGTTACGTTGTGCGTGTGTGTTTGAAGTGGGAAATACTATGGAAACAAGGAGAATTCCGATGCTCATCATTGCTGTTTTTATATTCAATGGAATCACACTCCCTGTTCAGTAAAAGTTGTGAAACCTTAGCTTCTCCAATACAGTTTAGAATGCTTTCTAAGACTGTAATATTACTATCTCCACTGTCCTAAAACATTATGACAGAATAAATTTCTCTCAGGGTGAATAGTCCATTTTTACGTTGTTGGTAATTTTAACAAAAAAAACTGAAGCACAATTGCCTCAGTTTTTAATCAATTTTGCGATTATATCATGCCGTTGTTGCAACAGTTCATGCGCATGATGACGAGATACTTGGGTGACTTCTTGTCCACTTATCATGCGCGCTACTTCGTTTGTGCGTTCCTCATCACAAAGTTGAATGACTTCTGTATGCGTTGAGTTACTATCCACCTTTTTACGAATGTAGAGGTGTTGATCTGCGAGTGCTGCTACTTGCGGTAGATGGGTGATACAAAGCACTTGAGAAGCATGCGCAATTGTATAAATTTTTTCTCCCATACTTTGGGCAACGCGGCCGCTCACGCCTGTGTCTACTTCATCAAAAATGATACTTGTCATGTTCATATGCACAGCATACACCGCTTTAAGCGCCAACATAACACGTGAAATCTCTCCACCACTCGCCGTTTTTACAAGTGGTTTTAATGGTTCTCCTGGATTTGGTGAAATGTAAAAAGCTACTTTATCTTTTCCAAGTGCAGAAGGTTCAGAAAGGGCTACAATTCGCACTTCAAATCGTGTACGGTCCATATATAAACTTTGTAATTGTTCTGAAAGTGCCGCAACGAGTTGCTTGCCACACTTTTGACGCGCGCGTGTTAGCTTCTCAGCAATATTTTCAACAGCTACTTTTGCTATTTGTAATTTTTTACGCAACTGCTCAGTGTGATCATCTTTATTTTCTAACGCTTGAATTTCTTTTGTAATTGTATCGTCATACGTCAATATATCATCAATACTTGCACCGTATTTTTTCTGTAAGCGACGAATTGTTGCAATCCGCGATTCGATTTCATCTAACCGCTTCGGATCAAACTCTAGTCCTTCAAAATAAGAACTTAATCGGAAGCTTGCATCTTCTAACACATAGAATGAAGAGGAAATCGTACGTTCTAGTTCGTCAAGTTCACTGTCTCGAAACTCGAGCGTTGTTAAGCTGTACATTGCCTGTCGCAGCGTATCGAGCGTACCGTGTTCATTTTGCATCGCATGATAACTTTCTGCTACCGCTTTATATGTACGTTCAAAATGAACCAGTTTGTTGCGTTCTTCCGTTAATTCTTCTTCCTCACCAGAAACTAAGTTCGCACTTTGTATTTCATTATGTTGAAAACGCAACAAATCAAAGCGGTGTGCCGCATGTTGCTCATCATGGGAAAATTGCGTAAGTGCTCGCTTTGCCTCACTATACGATGCATATGCTTCCTCATATTCATTCAACAATGGACGAATTTCGCTTCCACCGAATGTATCTAAGAAGTGGACATGCGTATCTTCACCGAGTAAAGATTGATGTTCGTGTTGACCGTGAATGTCAATTAAAAAACTACCTACATCTTTCAACAATTGTAACGTTACGAGTTTTCCGTTTACGCGGCAAACATTTTTCCCCGTCGCTGCAATTTCTCTTTTTAAAATAATTGTCTCATCGCCTGTATAAAGACCGTGCTCCTCAAGCATCGCATGCAACCGTTTGTTATGATCACAATAAAATAACCCTTCGATTTCTGCTTTTTTTGCACCATGACGAACCCACTCGCTTGATGCTCGTCCACCTACGAGCAAACCAATCGCATCAATAATAATTGATTTTCCTGCGCCCGTTTCACCTGTAAGAACCGTAAGTCCCGTCGAAAAACTTATGTTTAATCGGTCAATGATAGCGAAATTTGAAATGGATAGCTCTGCTAACATCTGTCCCCCACCCCAATCTTATTGCAATAAATTTAAAATGCGCTCTGTAATTTCTTCTGCCTGTTCATCTGTAAAACAGATAATTAAGCACGTATCATCGCCACAAATCGTTCCAAGAATCTCTTCCCACTCTAGATGGTCGATAAGCGCACCAACTGCTTGTGCATTACCTGGAAGTGTTTTTAACACAACATCATTTTTTGCATACGAAATCTTAATAAAAGAATCCATTAAAATGCGTTTCAATTTGCTCAGTGGATTAAAGCGTTGGTCAGCTGGCAAACTGTATTTATATTTACCGTCCGATAATGGAACTTTCACAAGGTGTAGTTCTTTAATGTCGCGACTTATTGTTGCCTGCGTAACATGATACCCTCCTGATTTTAATAAATCAACAAGTTCATCTTGCGTTTCTATGTCATTTGATGCAATCAGTTCTCTAATTTTTATATGTCGTTGTCCTTTGTTCAATGTAAACGCTCCCTATGTTTTCTGATTCTTAGTTCATACCTATGTTACTTAAAAATCGGCTATCTTTCAATGATTGTGTGTAAATAGTACGCAATATTTGTTGTTTTTCGCAAAAAAATAGTCAAGCGGCATAGCGCTTGACTATTTTCCATCACTTTTTACGCAATACTTCGTGGGCTTCAGCTACCACTGCTTCAATCGATACATTCTCTTTTACTTCGCCTAGTTCACCTTCGTTACGTGGTGTGTTTTCTAAAAGAAGTAAAAATTCTATATTGCCGTCTCCACCTGTGATACCTGAATATGTCAATCCGGACACTGTAAATCCACTTGCTACTGCGAACTTAATCATGTCATGCAAAACATCACTATGCGTTCGTGGGTCGCGCACAATTCCTTTTTTCCCAACATTATCTTTCCCCGCTTCAAATTGCGGTTTCACTAGTGCACTAATTAAACTGTTGGGTTCACTTACTAAGCGAACAGCTGGTAAAATAAGACGAAGCGAAATAAACGAAACATCAATCGTTACAAAATTGGGCGTACCTTCTTGAAATAAATCGGGTGTTGCGTGACGGAAATTCGTGCGTTCCATAACAACGACACGCTCATCTTGACGCATTTTCCACGCCAATTGATTGTAACCAACGTCAACTGCGTACACTTTACTCGCGCCGTTTTGAAGCGAACAATCGGTAAAACCACCTGTTGATGCGCCAACATCGAGAACGATTTTATTGCTCAAATCTAACCCAAAATGTTCGATTGAACGCTCTAATTTAAAGCCACCTCGACTTACATATTTCGCTTCCGCACCTTTTACAACAAATTCAGACTCTACGTCCACTTTCTCACCTGGTTTATCGACACGATTGCTATTCATGTATACATTTCCAGC
>JBOFGC010000185.1:0-3129 GCA_051648945.1 Bacilli bacterium | reverse complement strand
ATATTCATGATGTTTTTCAAAATGGATTGCCTGCTGATTTTCGACTTGTCGGTGCAACGACCGTTCAACCAGAAAACATTCCGGAAGCAATTCGTTCACGCTGTGTGGAAATTTTCTTTAAAGAGCTCAATAGGTCAGACCTCTTAGAAATGATTGAAAATGGAGCACGTCGAAGCGGAATTGCACTACAAGAGGGTGTGAGTGAGATGTTTGCAGCGTACTCTGGAAATGGACGTCAAGCGATGAATTTACTGCAAACTGCAGTGGGATTAGCGAGTATGGATGGAAAGCGTATGATTACACTTGCGGATTGCCAAACCGTAACACGAATGAGCCGGATGAATCCTCGTTTTCAACATGCTACGCTCGATGAGAGTTATGTTGGTCGAGTGAATGGACTTGGTGTTACGGGCCCGACTACTGGGGCTGTACTTGAAATCGAAGTGGTCGCTACGCCGAGTGAGGTAGATCATTTCGTTGTAAATGGAATTGTTGAAGAAGAACGACTTGGCTCAAACAGTAAGCAAATTGTACGGAAAAGTATGGTGCGCGGTGCAATAGAAAATGCGTGGGCAGTATTGAAAAATACGGGTTGGGTGAGTGGCAGTTATCATGTCGTTGTTAATGTACCTGGTGGTGTCCCGATGGATGGTCCTTCTGCAGGGGTAAGTCTCGCGATTGCGCTCTATTCTGCGGTACACGGCACCCCAATTAATAATCGCTATGCGTTTACAGGTGAAGTGTCGCTGCATGGTGATGTGAAACCTGTTGGTGGTGTACAGACGAAAATTGAAGCTGCGCAAAATGCTGGGGTGACGAAAGTGTTTGTTCCAAAGGCAAATGCGCATGATATCCCGGCGCAATTATCAACCGAAGTAATCTCAGTTCGCTACTTGCATGAAGTATTTTATGAAGTTTTTCCGAATTTTACGTGGATTCATAGAGAGCAAAGTAAGGAAGACGACCAAAAATACCCTTATAATGGATGACAACATTCTTTCATTTCCTGTATAATAGTAGATTATACGTTTAAAGGGGAATGGAAGAATGTTTTTTACTTTTGATTTAGACGGTACCATCATTTACAAAGGTCAGCCATTAAGTGATACACTAGAACGTATTCTACTTGAAGTGAAAGATGCGGGCCATACGTTAATTTTTTGCAGCGCCCGATCCATTCGTGATATGTATGCTGTTCTTCCAACCAGTCTCCATGATGAAATTTTAATTGGTGGGAATGGTACGGTACTAACGAAAGAGAAACAAATTATACAACAGTATTGTTGGCCAGAACATGTGCGTACAGACATTCAGACATTGCTAGAGCAACAAGGCGTTGATTTTTATATTGAAGAAAGTTATCGTTTTGCTACTTCTTCAAAAAAACCGCACCCACTTGTGGATAGCATTCGCAAAGCGACACCGGACGCGGAAGTCGATGTGGAGGCAATTGATCATATTTTGAAAATGATTGTCGTTGATACAGAACAATTGGTTCAACATACGGAACAGTTTACGAAACATAATTTGTACATACAAACGTATAGTGATTTCCCGGGGATTTGGGATATACGGTTAGCGCACTGCACGAAACGAAGTGCGTTAGAATACTTAGCCATTCCAAATGACCAATGTGTTTGTTTTGGCAACGATTATAATGACATTCCGATGTTTCAGTGGAGTGAAAGAAGCTATTGTGTGGGGAACCATGAAGAACTCATGAAGGTTGCGACACATGTGTTGAGCGGGGAAAATGCTGAGTCTCAAATCGTAGAAGTGCTGAAACAATACGTGCTCCATCAAGAGAAACTTGATTTGGCTAAATCTTACACTTAAAAAGCATATTCATTTCTGTTAGCATAGTAGAGTGATATACTTACAACACATTCAAATATAGTCACCTACTATATTAAAATAAAAATGATAGAATAGATGGAGGTAGAGAAGATGACAAAAGTACAAACAAACGCACTTCCTCTTCTTATGCTTCGAGGGATGGTTGTATTTCCACATACAGCGACGAATTTAGATATCGGCAGACCTCAATCGTTACAAGCGTTACAAGTCGCATTACGCGAAGAGAAGGAAATCTTTTTATTAGCACAAAAAGATGCAAACGTAGACGCACCTAGCGAAGAAGATGTATATGATGTTGGAACGATTGCACGTATTAAACACGCAGTTGAAATGCCAAATGGCCATCAACGTGTTGTTGTTGAGGGGATTCGACGTGCAACAGTTATTGATTTAACAGATATGAATGAGGGCCAAGCAGTCGTTATTCCAGTCTCAGAATTTGCGGAACATGAATCACTTGATACAATGAAACGACTTTTACTCGATAGTTTTGAAACGTACGTAAAAGGCTCAAAAAAAATCTCAAATGAGACTTTTTTCACAATAGAAGGTATGGATGACGCGAGTGAACTCGCAGATAGCATTGCATCTCATGTGCCCCTAACATTCGCAGAAAAACAAAAATTGTTAGGCATGTATGATGTCGAAGA
Organism: Bacilli bacterium; assembly: GCA_051648945.1. Lineage (GTDB taxonomy): Bacteria > Bacillota > Bacilli > JBOFGC01 > JBOFGC01 > JBOFGC01. The sequence continues at coordinate 622 of JBOFGC010000185.1, read as the reverse complement.
ACGCATGATGGCTCTCATCACATATTTGAAAGAGCAAAAAGAACTACTCGATTTGGATCATCGTATTAGTGTAAAAGTAAAACGCTCTGTTGAAAAAACACAAAAAGAGTTTTACTTACGCGAACAAATGCGTGCTATCCAAAAAGAATTAGGCGACACAGCTGAAAAAGATGATGAAATTGCAGAAATGCGTCAAAAACTAAAGACATCAGGCATGCCAGAAACTACGCAAAAAGCAGTTGAAAAAGAAATTGGTCGCTACGCACGTCTGGCGCCAAACCAGATGGAAAGCGGCATGATTCGCAACTATATCGAGTGGATGTTGGCTTTACCGTGGAGCACTTCAACAGAAGATGTACAGGATGCGATTCGCGCACGCGAAGTACTCGACAACGATCATTTCGGCTTAGAAAAAGTGAAAGAGCGTATTCTTGAATATTTAGCTGTACATCAGTTAAACAATAGTTTGCGTGGACCGATTCTTTGTTTAGTAGGACCTCCAGGTGTTGGTAAAACGACGCTTGCTCGTTCGATTGCGACGAGTTTAGATCGTAAGTTTGTGCGCATGAGTCTTGGTGGGGTGCGTGACGAATCTGAAATTCGTGGACATCGTCGTACGTAC
>JBOFGC010000184.1:0-3307 GCA_051648945.1 Bacilli bacterium | reverse complement strand
AGGTAATGAATATGACACAGTCAAAAGGCATTAAAATTGCAACAATCGGTGGCGGTTCTAGTTACACTCCGGAATTAGTTGAAGGGTTTATCAAACGTTATGCTGAATTACCAGTTCGTGAATTATGGTTAGTTGATATTGAAGCAGGTCGTGAAAAGTTAGAAATCGTAGGAAACTTAGCAAAACGTATGGTTGAAAAAGCGGGCGTACCGATGGAAATTCACTTAACACTTGACCGTCGTGAAGCGTTAAAAGGTGCAGACTTTGTTACAACACAAATGCGCGTTGGTTTATTAGATGCTCGTGTAAAAGATGAGCGCATTCCATTAAATCACGGAATGATTGGTCAGGAAACAAATGGTGCGGGTGGTTTATTTAAAGGATTACGTACAATTCCGGTTTTACTTGAAATTGCTGCGGAAATGCATGAACTTTGCCCAGAAGCTTGGTTAATCAACTTCACAAACCCAGCTGGAATGGTAACTGAAGCATTACTTCGTTATTCAAAACATAAAAAAGTAATCGGTGTGTGTAACGTTCCTGTTCATTTACGCATGCAACTTGCGAAATTATTAGAAGTTGATTCAAGTCGTATCGAAATTGATTTTGCTGGCTTAAATCACCTTGTGTATGGTTTAGCAATTCGTATTGATGGCGAAGACAAAACAGCGGAAATTCTTGAGAAATTAGGTTCACCGGAAATGGAACTTTCAATGCGTAATATTGATCCACTTCCTTGGAATCCTGAGTTCTTAAAAGCAATTGGTGCGTTACCATGTCCATACCACCGTTACTATTACAAAACGTCAGAAATTCTTGAAAAAGAATTAGAAGAGTTTGCAAAAGGCGAAACGCGTGCGGAAGTCGTTAAACGCCTTGAAGAAGATTTATTTGCTCTTTATAGAGACCCTAATTTACAAATTAAGCCACCTCAATTAGAAAAACGTGGTGGAGCATATTATAGCGATGCAGCGTGTAACGTAATTAGCTCAATTTACAATGATAAGCAAGATGTGCAAACATTAAACGTACAAAACTGTGGTTCAATTGATGGCCTTCCGTATGAAAGTGCTGTTGAAGTGAATTGTATCGTTACAAAAGAAGGTCCAAAGCCAATCAAAGTTGGTGAGTTACCTGTAGCGGTAAACGGCCTTGTACAACAAATCAAGTCATTCGAACGAGTATCTGCAGAAGCTGCGGTAGAGGGTTCATATGAAAAAGCGTTGTTAGCAATGAGTATTAATCCACTAGTGCCAAGTGATAACCTAGCGAAAATCGTTTTAGATGAGTTATTAGAAGCACATAAAGAATTTTTACCACAATTTTTTAACAAATAAGTAAAAAAAGAGCAGATTTCTATATAAAAGAAATCTGCTCTTTTTACTTATTTTAGAAGGATTGATTTTGCGATTGAAGTTATTTCTTTGCTGTTTAAGTTTGTGCGCACGCTGTTGCCAATTGCATCTAAAATTTTGTTGTAGTTTGTTAGTGTTACGATTGAAAAAGATTGTGATGAAGCTGCGTTTGTTACTTCTGCTAGACGTTGTTGACGAATTTCAGCAGTAGCGCCAGAGCGGAGGTATGCAAGTGCTGTTGCTCCGTTCATTTTTTGTTTGCCAGCTTTGATTTGAATAGCACCATATGTGATCGGTTCGGCAACAGTTAACGTTATGCCATTGATACTATCAATAATTTCTTTGAAACCAGCATAATCAAATTGTAAGTAATAGTTGTATTTTGTTTTCGTATACGCTGAAATGACTTTTGCAGTTGTTGTTGAACCGTAGCTCTTAAACACTGTGTTTAAAGGCATTGACTTACCGTTTTTGCTTACTTTGACAGATAAGTTCGCGGGTAGTGCCTTTACTGTTGTTTTTTTCGTTTTAGGATTTACGGTAATGATTACGTTCCCATCATTCGTTTTACGGCCATTTTCAGAGTTAATCCCTATGAGTGCGATGCTGTACGTGCTTTTTTCAACAGAAGTTGCATTTTCACGACCTTTGTTTTCGCTAATTAATGCAAGTGTTGAATTTACTTTGAAATAAATGCTACCTGCAAGAGCTAAACCGAGAACGAGTAGTGTAGCAGACAGGTAAATTCCGATTTTTTTAAGCATGATTATTCTCCTTTCTTTCATATTTAGTTAGAATATTCAAAAAACAATCTAACGCTACAATTATAGCACTTCTTATCGATGTCAAACAATAAATAATCCTTCAGGAAACGTAATAATTTCCTCGTTCTATGGTTTTTTCGACACTTTTTTTTGCATACATATAGAGTACAAGCTAAGAAAAGGGGATTATTATGGGGGCAAAAGTGATATCTTGGATTAATCTTAAAGGTGGAGTCGGGAAAACGACGGCATGTATCGGGGTAGCGCATGCACTTGCAGCGAAGTTCAAACATAGAGTTCTGGTCATTGATTTGGACCCACAGACAAATGCCACAACAATGCTTATTGGCGAAAATCGTTGGGAAAGTATTAATTCAATAGGAAGAACTGTAGAATGGTTATTTCGTGATGCAAAATTGGAGATGTCGGAAAGAACGTTTAACATTCATAATGTAATTCAACGTAATGTAGGTGACATTCGAAATTGTACAACCATTGACTTGCTTCCATCTACATTAAATCTTATTGATATTCAAGATGATATGCTAAATATTCATCGCGGGCGTTTTCATTCGATTACCCCTGTTGATATTTTAGAAAGAGCATTAGTTGGCGTGAAAGATTTGTATGATTATATTCTTATTGATTGTCCGCCAAATTTAGGGATTATTACGTTAAATGGAATTCGAATGAGTGATTGGTACGTTATACCGACGATACCGGATGTGCTGTCTACATATGGGATTTCACAAATTATTTCTCGTATTGAGCTGTTTGCAAAGGAAATTGATAAACCAGTGCGTCCACTTGGTATTTTATTTAACAAAGTGCGTTCAGGAAATAGATGGCATAAAGAAGCAATGCGCCGCGTTGCAAGAAATTGTGATGTGCCTGTTTTTGATACGTATATACGAGAAAGTCGAGAAGGAGCTATGGCTGCAGAGTTTCTTGAAGTGGATGGTAGTATCGATTATAAAACGTTTCAGCAAAAGTGGGGCTATTTTAATGAGGTTTTTGGAAATCGTGATGATGAAAAAAAACACCCTTTCTTGTGCCTTGTGACGGAGATGAAAAGGAGGATGGGGGTAAGTGAAGGGAAAAACAGCATGGTCTGAGTTTTTTACCGCGTTAGGAAATGAAGTGCAAAAGTCGAAAACGTTACAGGAAAAATTAGAGCCTTTCCTTCAA
>JBOFGC010000183.1:0-3235 GCA_051648945.1 Bacilli bacterium | reverse complement strand
ATTTTCTTTTAACTCAAAGTACTTATTGAGCGCACGTTGTCCGATTGTCATGTTCGCTTTATAGGCTTTTGTATGTTCACTCCAAGGCACAACAACTGCAAATGCAATCTCAGGATTATCAAATGGGGCATAACCAATTAGACTCTGGTTTTCCACATAAACTGCACCAACGCCATTTGCACGTTCTGGTCCATCGTAAAACGTCTGCGCTGTTCCTGTTTTCCCTGCCACATTGTGTGAAGATGAAGCAAAAAAGCTTCGACCTGTTCCACGTCCACCTTGCATGGCACGGCGGAATCCCTCTTGTACACGTTTTATATACTCGTCTTTTACATCAACTTTGTTTAGCACTTCAGTTTCAGGCGTCATAACGAGTTCACCTGGCTCCTCATTTTCACTAGCTGTACGCACTTGTGAAATGATTTGCGGTTTTACACGATATCCGTCATTTGCGATTGTTGATACATATTGCGCTAGTTGTAGCGTCGTGTATGTATCAAACTGACCAATTGTTAAATCGAGTAATAGACCTGGATTATCAGGCGAACCTTTGAAGCCTGTCGACTCATTTGCAAAATCAAAACCAGTCTTCACACCTAATCCAAACTGTGCATAGTAGTTCCGTAGCATTTGGAACTTTTCTAAATCCATAGGCAATCCCATTCCAGAATAGTATTCTAGACCAAGCGCACGAATTGCAATTTTAAACATATAAACGTTCGATGACACTTCGAGTGCCGTTAAGTCGTCTACTGGTCCAAAATTTTTCCAAGAACCTTTCGTTTTGCCTAACCCCGCTAACGATAGCGGACTGTCATACATCACTTCACCCGGACGAATTATTCCTTCTTCTAATGCAGCCATAACCGTTGCACCTTTTACAACCGATCCCATCGGATACGAGCTTGTAAATGTACCAATACTATAATCTACAAATTCCATCTTCCCATCTTTTTTTACGAGTTGTTTACCAACTAGAGAGTAGATTTCACCTGTTTTCGGATTCATCATTACGATAAATCCTCGGTCTATGTATTTACCGCCTGAAGCTTTTCTCGCAGCCATTACTTCTTCTTCAACGATTTTTTCAACTTCTTTTTGCAACTCTAAATCGAGCGTCAAATACAAATCATTTCCACGAGAACCTTCTTTTACAATTTCTTGATCAATAATTGTCCCACTTTTATCGGTTTCGTTCTTTACTTGTTCTTTTTGTCCGCGCAACATTTCTTCATATTCCGCTTCAAGATAACTTTTTCCAACGCGATCATTTCGGGCGTATCCTCTTGCCAGGAAGTAGTCGATACTTTCTGCAGGTAACCCTTCATTTGTGTCGGTAATATTTCCTACAAACATACGCATCAACTCATCATGGGGATAATTTCGCTCCCATTCTGTTGTTACATCGATGTCAGGTAATTCCTCGAGATGCTCACTTACTTGTGCATACTCTTTTTCAGTTACTCCCTTTTTAATGATTTGCGGAGTAAGTTTATGCGCACTATCCATTTCACGTTTAATCGCAAGTACTTGTAAATCTTTTTCTGATAAACCGTCCAACATTTTCTCTGAAATTCGTTCACGACGAATATCATCAATTTCAGCGTTTGTCAGTTCTTTTTCTTGAAACTTTAGCATTTCCGATTTTGAAATAAGCTCTTTCGTTTCATCCGGATGCAAAAACATCCAGTAGTCTTTTAAATCACGTTCTGTTATTTTTTCAACATCCATCGTAAGATACGCGGATAATTTTTGCGCTAATTCATAACGTGAATCTTGGGAAGAACTTTTCGGACGCACATACATAATCGCTCGTTCTGGCGTGTTGGACACGATGACCTCACCATTACGGTCATAAATGATTCCCCTCGGTGCATCTTTTTCAATACGTACATCTTCTGTCTTTTCAACTTCTAACTTATAGTCTTGTCCATACACAATTTGTAGTACACCAAGACGAAATACGAGTACTGTAAGTAGCAAAAAGATTAGGATAAAGAAGATGTTTAACCGCATCGGTAAAACGTTTCCCTTCTTCTTTGGTTGCACAGTATCCCCCCTATTCTTTTATATTATCCTTTCTATCATAATACAAAAGCAAACACAAATGCTAGTCATGATTGTGTGGCAGTTGTGTCACAACGACTTTCTTCATTATGAGTGCTGCAATGAGATGACCTGCACCTAGCAGAACAATTGCAATGGACACCGCAGTTTGTTGCTCTACACTACGCAATAAGACGTAAAGGACAATAACACTACACACACGTCCCGCATTAAGATAAAATTCACGAAGCGCAATATATTCGACACGAAGTTGCTTCGTATTCGGTAATTTTCCGATAAGGTCGTAACTAATACCTAAGAACGGGATTAAGAAGAGCGGATATCCGATTGCTAGAAAGAGTGCGTAAACAATCATTGTAGGGAACGATATAAAATACAAAAGAAAGCAACCGACATAGAGAAACAAACCACCAATAACCATCGCAACGTTACGGTGACTGTGTTTTAACCGCTTCCTTAAAATCGAATATGTAAGAAATGATCCTGCTGATGTCACAAAACTGAAGACACCTACTTTAAACTCATCTGTCGTCGCAATAAATAGAAGCACCGACACTACAAAGAAAAAACTACCTTCTCGAATGCCTTGAAAATATTGTGCAAGTCCGAGTCGTAAGAAGGATTCATTCTTGAATTGATACGCAAATACTTTTTTTATTTGAAAAGGTACGTAGACTTCTTTTCGAATCGGAAGCCATAGCGATAACACCACACCTATTATAAATAGAACAAACGCAACAAAGAAAAGAAACTGATAGCCTTGTAAGTTCGCAAATCGCGAGATAACAACACCGGAAAGTAGCGGTGTAACAATGCCACTCATTGAATGACTCATTCCTTGCCATGCATTAAAAAACGTTCGCGTTTCGGGCTCTGTAATTTCAAATGTTAACGTATTATAACTTAACCAATACAATCCATTCGCAACACCATACAGCATACCAATACTATAAAAAAACAAACTACTACTTCCTACTTGCAGCCAAACTAAAACATAAAACACAATGTAACATGCGATGCCAATTCGTAATACAACGCCCGATGAAAAACGTTTACTCAAATAGCCTCCAATTGTAAAGGCAAGTAACGCCGCTCCATTTAGAAACAAGTTGTAAATGACAATTGTAGGCAAACTACTCGTCAAGCGCCAAATAAACACATTAAGAAA
>JBOFGC010000182.1:0-1859 GCA_051648945.1 Bacilli bacterium | reverse complement strand
ACTAGTAGGACGATATTCCATCCCCCGAAAATAAAGGCAATTAGTAAAACGAGGATAAAGAATAAGATCTCTTTTCGAAACTGTTTAAAAAGTTGGATTTGATACATAGCTTTTCCTCCACATTTTTTCAGTTGCGTATGATTCATGATGATTTTTCTTACTACTTTCTTAAATTATACAATATAAATAAGGTTTGTCGTGTTTTTCATTCGATTTACAAAACCTTTACATTCTATTAATCAAAAAAAATTGATTTAATAAATGTTTTACGATAGGATACTTCTATGGAGGTGAAAAAATGATGCAATCACAGTTTGCGATGTATGAAAAACAATTCAAGGCACTTGCGGATGAAAGACGTTTAACTATTTTATATGAACTTACGCAACGCGGTAGTACGTGTGTGTGCGATTTAGCCGACGTTTTGGACGTTCCACAATCAAAACTCTCTTATCATCTTAAACTTTTATTAGATGCGAATCTGATTGTTCGTGAAGACCGTGGCACTTGGAGTTTTTACGACTTAAATGATGAAGCAATCAATGGACTATTATCTGAAGAACTATGCTGTATTTTCCGCAAGACGGGTCGTGGCAACTGTTGCTAATTTTTCATTTTTCATCAAAAAAATTGATTTAAGGAGACTATGATGAAACGTTTAGGATTTTTAGACCGTTATCTCACGGTATGGATCTTTGCGGCAATGTTTATCGGTATTGCTGCAGGTTCATTTTTCCCCACAGTTACAGAAACAATTAACAATTGGCAAGTAGGCACGACATCGCTACCACTCGCAATTGGCCTTATTCTAATGATGTATCCCCCACTTGCTAAAGTACGCTATGAGGAAATCGGTCGGGTGTTTAAGGATACGAAAGTCTTGATTCTTTCTCTCGTTCAAAACTGGATTATTGGACCTGTATTAATGTTTGTTCTTGCCATTGTATTTTTACCAGACAAACCTGAATATATGGTTGGACTCATTATTATTGGATTGGCACGATGTATTGCTATGGTCATCGTATGGAACGATCTTGCGGAAGGTGACCGTGAATACGCGGCAGGTCTTGTCGCTTTCAACTCCATTTTCCAAGTTCTCTTTTTCAGTGTATATGCATATGTGTTTGTTACAGTTATTCCTGATTGGTTCGGTTTAGAAGGTGCAAAAGTCGACATTTCAATGGGAGAAATTGCAACGTCTGTATTCATTTATCTCGGTATTCCATTTATTGCGGGAATGCTTACAAGGTTCACACTTGTACGTTTAAAAGGGCGCGAATGGTATGAACAGGAGTTTGTTCCGAAAATAAGCCCGATTACACTTATTGCACTACTTTTCACAATCATGCTTATGTTCTCAATCAAAGGTGACATGATTTTAGCATTACCACTTGATGTTGTACGTATTGCAATCCCTCTACTCATCTATTTCGCTATAATGTTTGTAATTAGCTTCTTCCTTTCAAAACGCTATGGCGCGAATTATGAAGTTGCGACAACTCTTGCTTTTACTGCAGGAAGCAACAACTTTGAACTTGCGATTGCCGTTGCAATTGGTGTGTTCGGTATACATTCCGGCGCAGCGTTTGCTGCAATCATTGGCCCGCTCGTCGAAGTTCCAGTTATGATTGCACTCGTTAAACTAGCACTCTATTGGAAAAAGAAATATTGGGGAACAAAAACACTTTGAACTACCCGCCACTTAATTTTCTAACAAAAATTTGAAGTGGGGGATTCCTGCGAACACAAGCCTATCGGCTCGTTATTTTAGCAGGCTCTACCCGCAGTCCCTGCGGTGAAAAAAATGTACAACGGTCTGAAGTGACCTACTTGGCTTGGTTTTCGCTCTACTTTGGTCT
>JBOFGC010000181.1:0-10056 GCA_051648945.1 Bacilli bacterium | reverse complement strand
CGACCCTTACGCTTCGGCATTCGGCCCTTACGCTTCGGCATTCGACCCTTACTCTACTTTATTCGACCCTTACGTTGCTTTATTCGGCCCTTACGCTTCGGCATTCGACCCTTACGCTTCGGTATTCGACCCTTACTCTGCTTCATTCGACCCTTACGTTCCGGAATTCGGCCCTTACGCTTCGGCATTCGACCCTTACGTTCCGGAATTCGACCCTTACTCTACTTTATTCGACCCTTACGCTTCGGCATTCGGCCCTTACGCTTCGGTATTCGGCCCTTACGCTTCGGCATTCGACCCTTACGTTCCAGCATTCGACCCTTACTCCACTTCATTCGGCCTTTACTCTGCAGAATTCGATCCCTAAGTCCCAAAATTATACACTTATGCTGTCTCATTATAAACTAATGACAACCTTTGAAATGCTACTAAAACAACATAATCAAAAAACACGAATGTGCACAGTGCACATTCGTGTTTCTTGATGAAATTTCTTTAGATTGATTTTCGGAACTGACCAAACACCCCGACAGTTTCCACTATGTTTGTAAACGCATTAGGATCTACTTCTTTTATAATTCGTTGCAAATCATACAGTTCATAGCGAGTTAGTACGATCATTAACATTTCTTTTTCTTCATTTGTGTAGCCACCTTTTGAAGGAAGCGATGTGATTCCACGAACGAGCTCGTTGTGTATCGCTTTTTTTACGACATCACCTTTTGATGTCACAATCATTGCTGTTAATTTCTCGTGGTTCGTATGAATTAAGTCAATCACGTAGCTTGACACGTATAACGCAATCATCGTATACAGCGCTTGCTCCCATTCATATAAAAATCCAGCTGCAACAACGATTAATCCATTAAATAGTAAAAAGTAGTTACCAATAGGCTTGTCCGCTCGACGAGATGCGATAACAGCGATTACGTCTAAACCACCTGTTGATGCACCACGTTTTAACGTAAGAGCAACACCAATTGCTCCAATTGCACCACCAAAAATAGCATTCAAAAAGACATCCGAACTTAATTCACGTACAGGAATTACCTCTAGGAAAAAGGAAAGTAACCCGACACTCATACTACTGTAAATCGTGAATTTAGGACCTATTTTAAACCAAGCTAAAATTGCAATTGGAACATTGAGTAAAAAGACAAATATTCCTGTTGAAATAGATAGTCCAAAGAAATCTTTGCACACACTTGAAAGTAGTTGCCCTAGTCCTGCAAATCCACTAGCAAATACGTCTGCTGGGATGAGGAAAAAGTTAAGTGCAATAGCATTGAGTAGTGCACCGATTAGAATATAAATAATTTTGTTTGCATCTTCAAAAATGATGTCTTTCCATGAAAATTTCAAGGGCGAAACTTCCTTTCTATAAGTTATCCCCGATATAAAGTGATATTTCTCCCTATTCCCTTATACTTCTTCTTTTACTAACGTTGTCCAACCATCGACTTGTGTCACTTTTCCTGCTTTCATTAAGCGACCGAGTGCTCGTTTGAATGAACCTTTACTCATTCCAAAATGAAGATCAATATCGTATGGATCTGATTTATCACCAAACGGCATTGTGCCACCTGTGCGTGCCATTAGTATTCTAATAATCTTTTCGGCATCGTCATCCATACGCTCATGTGCGCGTGGTTTCATTGATGCATTCACTGTTCCATCCGATTGGATATTTGTAATACGTGCCGATACAACTTCACCTAGACGCATATCGTGTGTACGGTCCGATATATGAATGAAAGCTAAAATGCCTTCTTCTGTTAAGATGTGTGTACCGATTTCTCCAGGACGAACGGTATACCCTGTAATATCTTTATTTAACATTTCTTCTTTTGCGTACGCTGCTGTATCGCGAATCACTTCAAGTGGTGCTGGTTTTCCGTATAGATTTCCACCGCGAGAAGCCTTGATTGTCATCCAAATTTTGTCGCCTACTTGTGGCCATGCCGGTTCAAAACTAGGTAAATCATCTTTCCCAACGAGAACTTCAAGTTTAGCATCAATACTTGCGATAACACCTTCTCCTGTTTCATCAATTCGTACAATTTCACAAAAATCATAACGACCTACTGTTACTTTAGGAATTTCAAGTGTTGCATAACAAACTTCTAAATGTTCATTATAAATAAATGCGCGTACTGCATCGCCTTCTTCAAATGGGCATTCTTCCCCATTACGTAGTACTGCTTCAACAGAACCTGCTTTTATTACGATTTCCTCATCTGATTTCTTTACAATCTTTCCGTTTAAAACTGAACCAATTACATCATACATTCTATTTTCACCCTTTCGCACAGTTCCTTCATCTTTTTTCTGGAACTATGTATATACATTCCCCTATTATAACCATTTTTCGCAAAAACAAAAATGAAAATCTATTGTCAGCGTAGTGATTTATAGTGTAAAATATTCTGTAAATTGAAAAACGTATAATTTTATTCATACACTATTACAAATTGTACTGTTTTATTAATTTTCCATTGAGACAAATGTATGAACATGGTGCTGAATTGCATACATATACATATATTTGAAATAATATTTTTTTCATCTTATCTAGAGAAGTTGAGGGACTGGCCCGGTGAAACTTCAGCAACCAGCTTGGCATATCCATTGACAAGCCAGGTGCTAAAACCAGTATGATAAGAAGACATTCACTTTGTTCAAACCGAGAGTCTTCTATATTTATAGAAGACTCTCTTTTTTTAAGAGAAGCTAGAGAGGAGCAATTTAAATGAGAGATTGGGCAACAACACTTCAAAATGAACTCATCATAGGTGATGGTGCAATCGGGACCCTCCTAAATGCTGAGGGTGTTACGCATTGTTATGAAGCTTTAAACTGTACAGACCCTGACCGAGTAGAACGTATTCACTCTGCTTATGTTCAAAGTGGAGCGACACTCATAAGTACAAATACATTTGCAGCAAACTACATTAAACTTCGACGATACGGATTAGAAGATGATGTGAAAAAAATCAATGAGAATGGTGTGGCTATTGCCCGGAGAGCGACGGAAGGTACAGATGCTTTTGTCTTCGGTACAATTGGTGGCGTTAGAAATTTACACTCTTCTTCACTTACCGACGTTGAATTAAAACGATCGTTTCGCGAACAACTTTTCGCTTTGCTTGAAGCGGGTGTGGACGGACTTTTATTCGAAACATTTTACGATTGGAATGAATTGTTGTTATATTTAACGATATCGAAACAAGAAACATCGCTTCCGATTATTGCGAATTTAAGTATGCAAGATGTACCGTATTTACAAAATGGAATGAAAATTACGGAAGCGTTTGACATTCTCGACCAAAAGGGAATCGATGTGATTGGTATAAACTGTCGCCTTGGTCCATTACAAATGGCGCGAGCATTTGAATATATTCCGCTTCCAACACAATCGAAGCTCGCATGTTATCCGAATGCAAGTTTGCCAAAGTATGATGATGGCAGAGTTCAGTACAACTCGGATGAAGATTATTTTGCTGAAATGAGCGAACTGTTACACGCAGCGGGTGTTTCCGTTTTTGGTGGATGTTGTGGTACACGACCTGAGCATATTGCTGCAATGCGAAATGCTTTGTATGGTAAAAAACCAGTGACTGTCAAAAAAGATGTGCGCCCTATTGTATCGCCTATTATCGTTCAGCGCACTGATGAAGCAAAATCGCCAACCATTGCTACTTTAGCGACTGTTAAACGTACGATAATCGCAGAACTCGACCCGCCAAAACAGCTTTCTCAAATTGAAACATTTTTACAAGGTGCACAGAGTTTTGCAGACGTTGGCATTGATGCCATTACGCTCGCAGATAATTCATTAGCAAGTCCACGCATTAATAACGTGGCCATGGCATCACTAATTAAAGAACGCGTCGGCTTACGAAGTCTACTTCACTATACGTGTCGCGATCATAATTTGATTGGCATGCAATCGCAACTTCTCGGAATGCATGCGCTTGGCTTTCATGAAATTCTTGCACTTACTGGGGACCCTTCAAAAGTTGGTGATTTTCCAGGTGCGACCGATGTGTTTGATTTGAATTCACTCGACTTAATTCGGTTAATTTCCGGGATGAATGATGGGATTGGCTTCTCTGGAAAACCACTCGGTGGAAAAACGAATTTCTCAATTTCCGGTGCTTTCAATCCAAACGTGAAGTATATGCATAAAGCTGTAGAACGGATTGAAAAGAAAGCTGCGCTTGGTGCTTCTTATTTTCTAAGCCAACCTGTCTTTTCAATTGAAAAACTGCAAGAAACGTATGACCAAACGAAACATTTGAAAACACCGATTTATATTGGCATTATGCCATTAACTGGACATCGCAACGCACAATTTTTACATCATGAAGTTCCTGGAATTAGCTTGAGTGCGGATGTGTTACGCAGTATGGAACAATGTGGTGATGATAAAATTAAAGGCGCAACAGAAGGTATTGCTATCGCAAAACATCTTCTCGACGCAGCCTGCGAAATGTTTAGCGGCATTTATCTGATTACGCCATTCCTACGCTACGAAATGAGTGTAGAATTAGCAGCTTATATTAAAGCAAAAAGCGAACCACATGTAGAAAGGAAGATACTCACATGACATCTTGCATTACAGAAGTAATTAAACAGCGCGTTCTCCTGATGGACGGCGCGATGGGAACAATGATTCAAGCTTATGATTTAACTGCTGACGATTTTGGCGGTGAGGAATACGAGGGGTGTAATGAATGGTTAGTTATTACGCGACCTGATGTTATTTCTGAAATTCATGATCAATATTTTGCAGCAGGTGCTGACATTATCGAAACGAACACGTTTGGCGGTGCACCTTTTGTTCTTGATGAATTTAGTCTCGGACATGAAGCATACAACGTAAATGTAGTTGCAGCACGTCTCGCTTGTGAAAGTCGTGACAAATATACATCAGACACACATCCACGTTGGGTAGCAGGTTCGATGGGGCCTACAACAAAAACGTTGAGTGTCACAGGTGGCACGACATTTGATGAACTCGTTGCCAATTACCGGGAACAAGCACGCGGACTTATTGATGGTGGGGTCGATTTCTTATTGTTAGAAACTTCCCAAGATTTGTTAAATGTGAAAGCTGGATTTGTCGGCATTCAAGAAGCGCAAGAACTCACTGGAAAATCTCTTCCACTTATGATTAGTGGAACAATTGAACCGATGGGTACAACACTTGCAGGGCAAAATATTGAAGCCTTTTTTCTAAGTATTGAACATATGAATGCCTTTGCCGTTGGTCTCAACTGTGCCACTGGACCTGAATTTATGACAGACCACATTCGTACGCTCAGTGATTTAGCACCGACTGCGATTAGTTGTTATCCAAACGCCGGTCTTCCTGATGAAGATGGACATTATCATGAATCACCAACTTCACTAGCAAGTAAACTCGAAACCTTTTTACAAAAAGGATGGATTAACATTGTCGGTGGTTGTTGCGGAACAACACCTGCACACATTGAAGCGATGCGTGTCGTTGCTGACCGCTATAGCCCACGACCTTATGCCTCTAGCCGTGAAGGTCATGCGGTGAGCGGAATCGAGCCTCTACTCTATGACGATAGTATGCGTCCATTGTTTGTTGGTGAACGTACGAACGTGATCGGATCAAGAAAATTTAAAACGCTAATTGCTGATGGTGGCTATGAAGAAGCGGCTGAAGTCGGTCGTGCCCAAGTAAAAAATGGCGCGCATGTCATCGATATTTGTTTAGCAGACCCTGACCGTGACGAAATGAGCGACATGATTACGTTCATTCAAGAGGTTGTAAAAAAAGTAAAAGTTCCGATTATGATCGATTCAACGGATGAGAAAGTTATCGCCGAATCATTAAAGTATACGCAAGGTAAATGTATCATTAACTCTATTAATCTCGAAGACGGACTAGAGCGATTTACGAGCGTTTTACCATACGTCAAACGTTATGGTGCGAGTATCGTCGTTGGAACAATCGATGAAATCGGCATGGGCGTTTCGGCCGAACGTAAACTTGACATCGCCAAACGTTCGTATGACATTCTTGTAAATGATTGGGGAATCGCTCCAAGTGACATCATTTTCGATCCACTCGTTTTCCCAGTTGGTACGGGTGATGAACAGTATGTACACAGTGCAAAAGAGACGGTGAAAGGAATTGCCCTCATACGTGAACATCTTCCTGAAACACTTCAAATTTTAGGTGTAAGTAACGTAAGTTTTGGTCTTCCACCACTCGGACGCGAAGTATTGAATTCGGTATTTCTTTATCATTGTACAAATGCCGGTCTCGACTATGCCATCGTAAACACAGAAAAACTTGAACGATTCGCTTCGATTCCAAAAGAAGAAGTCGCAATGTGCGAGGAATTGCTGTTTAATAACTCAAAAGAAGCGTTAGAACGTTTTACAAACTTTTACCGCAGTAAAGTGAAGACAGAGAAAAAGCCAACGACGAATCTATCACTAGAAGAACGACTCGCTTCAAATATTGTCGAAGGAACAAAAGAAGGTTTAGTCGATGATTTGGCCATTGCGATTGAAAAGTACGACTCGGCACTCGATGTCATTAATGGCCCCCTAATGACGGGGATGAATGAAGTTGGTCGCTTGTTTAATGACAACCAACTAATCGTTGCAGAAGTGCTTCAAAGCGCTGAAGTAATGAAAACGGCTGTGGCATTTTTAGAACCACATATGGAAAAAAATGAGTCGGCAGTTAAAGGAAAAATCATTCTCGCTACTGTAAAAGGCGATGTACATGATATCGGGAAAAATCTCGTTGATATTATTCTATCAAACAATGGATTTGATGTAATTGACTTGGGAATCAAAGTCGCACCCCAACAATTAATTGAAGCTGTTAAACGAGAAAAACCTGACATGATTGGTCTTTCTGGTTTACTCGTAAAAAGTGCTCAACAAATGGTCATCACCGCACAAGATTTCAAAGCGCAGGGCATTGATTTACCAATTCTCGTTGGCGGTGCAGCACTTACACGTAAGTTCACACTGACGCGTATTGCACCTGATTATGATGGTGTTGTGTTGTATGCAAAAGATGCAATGGATGGTTTAAGCATTGCGAACGACTTAGCAAATCCTGAAAAACGTAAAGATGTTGAAGCCGCCTTTTATAAGAGCAAAGCTGAAAAAGCGGATGTTGTTGAGAAAGTGAAAGCCGTATCAACCGCTACACGTAAAGACTCTACTGTCTCATCTGGGCATTCTGTTACTATTCCGACTGACACGAAGAGACATGCTTTAACAAGTTATGATGTAAACTTTTTACGCCCATACATTAACATGCAAATGTTACTTGGACATCATCTCGGATTAAAAGGTAATGTCAAAGAACAAATTGCTAATAAAGACGAACGTGCGGTGATGCTTGATGAACTTGTCAATGAATTACTCACATCACCTGAATACAAACATATTTTTGAGCCGAAAGCTGTTTATCAGTTTTTCCCAGCACAAAGTAATGAAAATAAACTTATTATTTATTCACCGGAAGATCATACAAAACAGATTGGTAGTTTCGATTTCCCACGGATGAGTAAAGCGCCTTTTTATTGTTTAAGCGACTTTGTGAAACCTGTTGATTCTGGCGAAATGGATTATGTTGGTATGTTTGTCGTTACGGGTGGTAAGGCAGCTGTTGAAGCTGGTCGTGCGTGGAAGGCGTCTGGCGATTTCTTAAAAAGTCATGTCGTTCAATCGCTTGCACTTGAGCTGGCTGAAGGATTTGCTGAACGTATTCACCAAGTGATGCGTGATGCTTTTGGAATTTCTGATGCTGTTGATATGACAATGGAAGACCGTTTCCGTGCGAAGTATGTTGGGCAACGTTTTTCATTTGGTTATCCTGCTTGTCCAAATCTTGAAGACCAACAGCAGTTATTTGAACTTCTGCAACCGGGTGATATTGGTGTGCAACTTACTGAGGGTTGTATGATGGAGCCGGAAGCTAGTGTGAGTGCGATTGTGTTCTCGCATCCAGAAGCACGATATTTTAATGTTTGATGATTGTTTTTATTGCCGAGTAGCGGGTGTTGAGCTGCTCGGCTTTTTCTATGAAAAATAATTGGGATATCGCGTATGTTTGTGCGGAACTGGGGTACTACGCCAGGCAACTCCGCGTCCTGTGGGGCGGCACTGTGCCTCCTCGTCGCGGTAAAGCTGCTCCTGCGGGGTCACACGTTTCCGCCTGATTCCACGGGAGTCTCCGTTGCCTTTCTCCGTACCCTTCATCGAAGTGTTGATGGTCGCGTTAAACTTTTCATCGATGGGTTGTGAAAAAGGCAAGCTCGCGTTTCATGGCTATCTTCTATGAAAAAAACTGTAATTTGGTCGCGGACGCTTGTTTTGAGTTGGGTTCGGCTACGCCAGGGACCTTCGCACGCCTTTCGGGGCAGCCGCAAGCCTCCTCGTCGCGGTAAAGCTGCTCCTGCGGGGTCTTGCCTGGCTACCCCTGACTCCGCCTTCCCTTGCGGAGTATAGAGCACGCGATAAAACCTTTCATCGATGGGTTGTGTAAAAGGGCTACGCTCGCGATCATGGGCAAGTTCTATGAAAATAAATGGGTTCTCGCGTTCTGGTTGATGTTTTGTGAATATTAGTGAGTATTCTATGCTATTTGTATGTTTATTTGTTATTATTTGTATTTTATTAGTTCTTTCTCCTTACTTTTTCGATGTTTTTCCACATCTTCATACTTTCTGTAACAGTATTGTAAAAAAATGTGTTACTTTGGATTTTCTACTTAAATTTCACTCTCTTTTCAAGCTATTTTTCGTTAATTTAATAATTTTCAAGTGCTTATTCTATTCAAAAATCAGTACTTTTACGACGCTACACTCGCATTCCAAACTTTTAATCTACGTATTTAGTCCTAGGTGCTTCCTCTCCCTTTTTTGATACTGTATGTTTATATACTTTTTTGATATAGTTATAGTAGAAAAAACATCAAGGAGGGATTACATTTGAGAGGATTTCGCATCATTGCTCTCGCTCTTGTTGTTACGCTTGCATCTATTTTACCGAGTGCTTTGTTCAACAACACGAGTAGCGCAGCAACTTATGAATATGTCACGACCGCAACCTCCCTTAATGTACGTGAAAAAGCTTCGAACGATAGTAAACTTTTAGCAACGTACAAAAAAGGAACGAAAGTTGATTATGTAAAGAGTTACAACTCAAGTTGGGCTGAAATTCGTTATAGTGGAAAGTCAGCGTATGTTCATAGTAAATATTTGAAGAAACAAGAAGTTGTTGCTAATGACTATGTGTATCAAGTGACTGCTTCTTCACTCAATGTACGAAAAAATACATCAACGAGTGCTGCGATTATCGGAAAAGTGTATAAAGACGATATTGTCGATGTAGTAAAATCTTATTCTAGTGGTTGGTATAGCATTCGATTGAATGGCGAAATTGGCTATGTGAGTAAAGATTATGTTAAGCGCGTTTCAGTTGGAAAAGTGAGTACTGTGTACTTAACTGTTGTTACGACAAATGCACCTTATAGTTATACACTAAGCGCAACTGCTAAAGGTACTGACCAACCTGTCTATGAATTTCAGGTGAAGGAAGGTTCTTCGTGGAGAACTGTTCAATCTTATAGCACAAACCGACAGGCTGTGTATAAACCAGCGAAAAGCGGAGTATACGAAGTGCGTGTAAATGCGAAAAGCTTAGGTAGTTCTAAGGCCTATGATAAGACACGAAGTACGACATTTGAAGTGCCAAAATCGGAATCTGCCCAAACTGCTACGCTGAAGGTTTCCGAAGCGAATGGTTCTGTAAGTTTGAGCGGAAGTAGTTCGGGAAGTTCTCGTGTTCTTTATAAATTCTCGGCTTATGACGGCAATCGTTGGACTGTCATACAAGATTTCAAAAATACGGCGAGTACGACTTGGAAAGCACCAAAAAACGGTACATACAAATTCCGTCTTTTTGCTAAAGATGAAGCATCAAGTGCATCATATGACAGTTATGTCGATGTTACGCATGTTGTAACGTCTGTTACTGCACCGCCTCCAT
>JBOFGC010000180.1:0-3329 GCA_051648945.1 Bacilli bacterium | reverse complement strand
ATGTTAATTCTTACAATTACCGAATTACTCTATATTTCTGCTGTCGTACTCATTATTTGGCTCATGGTTCTCATATTTCGCTACTTGAACCTCTAGTGCTTCGACAAAAACAACGACCACTCAACATTTTTCGTGCTTTTTATTTTTACTTAATATTCAGTCAATGATTGTGGTATAGTATTGTTGAGGTGAATATATTGCGGAAATTTATTTTAACCACTCTCTGTATACTACTTTTATTTCCCTTACATACGAAGAGTGCGAACACAACACAAAAGGAACAATTCCTATCCCAACATACTTCAAGTATTCCATTTATTCCAGAACGGGGAACAGAGGGATTTTATTATGTAGCAAAAGATCGGTATATCGAGGCTCATTTTGTAAACAACACGATCGCAAAACTTATCATCCTTTCAAAAAATGAACAACCATTGCCATCTTATTTCAACAACAGACCATTCAAAAGTAGCGAGATTAAAGATGCATATCATACCAAGTTAGGTATGATATATACATTTCCTAACATTAAAGCGTACCTACATCCTCTTAGAAACACTCAACAAGCAAACAGAGATTTTGCAACACGTACTTTTCATATTAGTAATTACTTACGAACAACGAACAACATACGCCCTTTAAAATTAGATCCATTATTAAATAAAGTCGCTGCTTACCATAGTAACGATATGGCGAACCGAGGCTATTTTTCGCATCAATCACCATCTGGAACGACTTTTGTTGATCGCTATAATCAATTTTCAATTTCCTATCGTAGCGCAGGGGAAAATATCGCAAAAAACTATACTACGCCACTCGCAACGATGCTCGGTCTCTACAACAGTACCGACCATCGCAACAACATTTTAAACCGTTCCTTTCAACGATTTGGTTCCGCGTATAAAAATGGGTATTATACACAGAATTTTCGCGATTAAAGACGTCTTTTGTCAAACATCGTCTTCGTTTTTGTTATACTTAGTACTATTACAAAGATTGAGGTAAAAACATGACTGACTACGTCTTAAATATTTTAAGAAGTGCACCTGAATGGAGTGCACTTCTTAGCATTGCGCTTAGTATTGTGATCGGTATAATCGGAATACTTCCAAGTGTCTTCCTTACAACAGCCAATATCGTCCTTTTTGGACCAATAAACGGTTTTATTGTCTCATTAATTGGAGAATGTGCTGGAGCAATGGCTGCATTTTTCTTCTATCGCATTGGTTTCCAAACATTTAAGCCTAAAAAAATGGAAAGACATCCACTTCTTACACGCCTCCAAACTACGACAGCAGCCGACGCATTTTGGATCATTATTTCTCTTCGCATTTTACCGTTTATGCCAAGTGGGCTTGTCACGTTTGTCGCAAGCATTAGCAATATCCATTGGTTCGTATTTTTAACAGCGAGTTCACTCGGAAAGATTCCTGCACTTCTTATTGAATCCTTTTCCGTCCTTGCTCTCTTCACTCAGAGTTGGCTCATAAAACCCATCCTAGTACTCTGCAGTATACTTCTTCTGTTCTCGATTTTCAGAAGAAATAAGCGTAGATAATTGTATTTAGAATTGTCACATTATTGAAGTTTCTACACCACTCCCTACGCTATAATAAAGAAAAAAAGTAAAGGTTGTGATTTCGTTGAATCTTACAAAAGAACAACTCGCTACACTGCTTGGATTATGTGAATCCGTTTATGCGAATGCAGTTGGGCAAGGATTACTTTCTGATGAACAAATTGATACACTCACAGCGCTCGACCCTAATTTTACGACAATGAATGACAATCCGGTTGAAGCTGTTCAGTCGCTTCGTCAAATTGGAACCATCGCATATGAACAACTACTCCTTCTTTTGCAGCAAGCTGAGATTGAACACGCAATAAACCATACAGAAAACAAATATCGCCGATGCACACCTGAAGAATGTATCGATTAGAAAAAAGCCGTCTGCATTAGACGGCTTTTTTCTGTTACTTAAGCAACGACCAACTCTTCGTTGCCACTCGTTCATAGAGAAACGTAGGAACAATTCCTGATACGCCATGAAGAAGTTTGTTTCGAACACCAGGGATAACAATCGTTTTGGCTTTTAGATATGCTTGTGCTATACTTTTTTGCACAACAACATCTGGTTTGGACCAAGGTAAGAATACATTCCTACTCATCTTTGTTGTATCCATTCCTATCTTTTCATGAAAATCAGTATGCACAAAACCAGGACAAAGCACTTGAACGGAAACATTGTAATCTAACATTTCTAGTTTCAAACATTTAGAAAAGCTAAGAATATACGCTTTACTTGCACAATACATTGTTGCATCTGGGAAATAGTAAAACGCCGCAAGTGATGCGACATTTATGATTTTCCCACGGCGTTGTTTCTTCATTTTTTGCGCTGCGCAATAACTAAGTGCTGTGCATACATCAATATGGAGACGCGTCATTTTTTGATGGTTTTCAAGTGTCCCCTCACTAAAACTCGATACGCCACCAAAACCGGCATTATTAACCATCCATTCCACATGTGGTAGCTGATCTATTTTTTCTTGCCATACTTTTAATACTTCATTCTCGCACAAGTCACCAACGATATATTCCACTTGAACGGAATGAATACGTTGTAACTCTTCCCGAAGTGCGAGCAATTTTTCTATTCTCCTTCCCCCTATGAGTATATTAATTTTTTGTTCTGCCAAAGCTCTCGCATAGGCCTCACCAACTCCACTACTCGCACCCGTTATTACTGCCCATTTTTCCATTTTTTCACCTTACTTAAAAGAAGCAGAACGTTAGTCATGTATAAGACGGCTCGTTCTGCTTCTGAATGTGTTATTTTAGTGTTGCAAAAACCTTTTCTGCTGCTTGTAGTGTTTGTTCAATATGTTTTTCCGTATGAACAGACGATAAAAACCATGCTTCAAAAGCACTCGGTGGTAAATACACGCCTTCGTTCAACATTCCATTGAAAAATTGTGCATATGTTTCACTTTGAGCTGCTTTCGCATCTTCATAGTTCTCCACATTTTTTGTTGTAAAAAACAAACCGAACATCCCACCTACCGCTTGCACAACAAGAGGAATATTATACGTTTTACTTAATGCGAGAAATCCATTTTTCAATTGTGAACTTATTGCATCAAAATGCGCATACACTTCAGGGTTTAACAAATTTAACGTTTCAATCCCTGCCTGCATAGCAAGTGGATTGCCTGATAGTGTCCCTGCTTGATACACTGGTCCTGCGGGAGCAATTTGTTGCATGAGTGCTTTACTACCACCATACGCGCCGACAGGTAAGCCTCCACCAACAACTTTACCTAAACAT
>JBOFGC010000179.1:0-4144 GCA_051648945.1 Bacilli bacterium | reverse complement strand
GAGAAACAGGACAGAATAATTGCTGAACAAAAAGAAGTGATTATTCAGTATGAATTAGAAATTACTTTGCTGAGAACCGAGATTGAAGCATTGAATCAATGAGAGAATGGAGAAATAGGGGTGTACTAGTTAACGTATGCTCCTTTTTTACAAGGCTATTGTAAACCTTAAACTCAACAATTTTCAACCATTAAGATTAAACAGTTTTTGATCATTAAGACGCAACGGTCTATCTAATTAGACAAATCAATTTTTCTAGATTAAACGGTATAACCGATTACTTCCGCAATAATTGTTGCACTAACTTTTGAGGTAACTGTGGAAAAATGGATGTAGAAAGGATGTTAAATAGGTTAAAAGGAGTTACAAAAAGGTGAGAAAGTCCAGATAGTACATGATTTTGCATCAGAAGATTATGAGCAAAGAAAAGGATATAATGATTTTGGGGTCTGGGTTAGAAGAAGCCATTGGTGAAATGATTGAATTCAATAGAGAATAAAAAAGGAGATGAGTATTATTAATTATTTTCAATTAAGTAAGGAGCTATCATACGCTCTTAGACATGCTCCTTGGAAGTATGAATTGGAGTTAGATGAAAACGGGTGGGTTAGTGTAGAACATTTATTGACTACTTTAAAAGAAAATAGTAAATGGGAAAGTGTAACCATAGAAGATTTAGTGCATATAATTGAAAGTTCGACTAAGAAGAGACATGAATTAGTTGATGGTAAAATTAGAGCTTTATACGGTCATTCTGTACCGAAGAAGATAGTAAAAGAAACTTCAGAACCGCCAGTAATATTATTTCATGGAACTGCAAGGAGTTTTTTAGAGTCAATAGAGAATAAAGGTCTATTACCAAAAGGAAGGCAATATGTTCATTTATCGAATGATATCGAAACTGCACTTCAAGTTGGTAAAAGACGTGATGATAAGCCAATTATTCTTGAAATTGATGCTAAAAGAGCTTGGGATGAAGGCGTTAAGTTCTATTTAGGTAATGATAATGTATGGTTAGCTGATAATATACCAAGCAAATATTTAAATGTCACTTCATAAGTAATTTACATCTAGTAGAATGAAAATATGACTGCAATAAGTGTAATAACTAGCAAATCAAAAAAAGGAGCAGAATCCCCCATTCCACTCCTTCCCAAACCCTCACAACAACTCAGACGTATAAACCGCCGTATCCACAACATCCTGCGTCACCAAAACCGGCCAATAAAACGCTGCACCACGCCATCCATTTTCTTCTTTCCCATTTTGTCGCATTAACATAAGCGTAGGCTCTACTGTCGCCATTTCCTTCGCTTGTCTTAAATCATTATCGCGGTTGAACGGCATATCAGCATAATAGCGTGAAGTGCTTCGTAATCTACTAATATTTCGGTCAATCCCACAATAAATATTGACGCTATGCGTACTCAAATAGTTAATAAGGGAAGTGAAGGCCCGTTCGTCGATGCAGTTATCACTTTCAATTTCAAGCGTCTTGTAAATGAACGCAATCACTTGGCACGCATCGGTCTTTGACAGTGTGAATTTCCCTTGCAATTTCCCATTATTATTTCGCATTAAGATGCTATCGATGGTTTCCACATCTTTTTTAATATACGTTTTGTATCCTGTTTGGAAACCTACCGGAGTAACTGTGCGTCCAGGTCGTAACACTTGTGTGTTGCTTATTTTAATTTTATCCGGCGAACAAGGAATCACTTTGCCATCTTCATCTTTACTTATAAAAATCACGCCTTTGTTGAAATTCCCTTGTTCAAAATCTTCGCGTAGCTTACTATCAAATTCATTGATCTTGATCATCCGATTGTACAAGTCATTTGTTGTGTAAAATCGAGTGACAGCTAAATCTTCGGGCACACGATAGCCATACATGCGGCAATGCTGTAATACCGTATCTTGCTGCATCTTCTGAGGCGAACGTCCATAATAAAAGCCGATGAGATTGTTAATTGTAATCCCTCGGTCGAGAATTTGTCCGCCAATGAAAATATTGAGCGGGGTACGGAGACGTAATTGCCCGTCATCATCAAGTAGTGCATGAATATCATTTTCAGAATTCACGATCGCTTTGCTAATCCACTGTTCGCGAATGGCAGTCTTAACAAATGTTTTCACATCTTCAGAAGAGGGAGTGGTATGCCCATATTTTTTCACAGATTCAATTAAGTTATGATACCCATCTAAAATATACGTATCTAACAGTTCACTATTATTCTTTTCAGCGCTTTCGAGTTGTTGGAGCAGTGCATGAATGATACCCTCTTGTCGTGCGTGCGCAGCTTTTGAAATTTCGGTATGAATAATGAAACTGAATTTGTTTCTTTTCCCTTTTGGTCGACCGCCATTTTGAAGAATTCGAATACAACCACCAACAATGAAGTTGATTATTGCAGTGCGTAAACCTTCAATTTTCGAGCTCGTAAACACCTCTTCTTCTTTAAATCTTCGGCGGTCACTGCTTTTCATCACTTGCAATTCACTCTGTTGAACGGAGTGGAATAAGTACTCTCCAAGCGGATGTAATTCTCGGTCAAAGTAGTATTCCCCACCAATATATCCATCGCCGTGTGGAACAAGTACCGTATCGGCGGGTTTGATTGGTCGGATTTCTTTCTCTAGACCATGCACAGCGATATTTTCCGGTTGTAAATACAAAGAGTAGGGCGTTGCTGTAACTTGTACGAACTTGCATGTGAGTTGTAAACGGAGGTTATTAATTTGTGATGCAATTTTACGTAAATCGAATTGTTCCGTTTCTTTGTTTTTATCAAAGCCGATACTTGAAAAATCCGCTTCATCATCGATAATCAGGCATTTTTTGCGTTGATTTAGCGCATACTTTTCAATAAAATCCATCATTTTAGGCAGATTATTCTTTTCCTTTTTAACGACGATAATAATCTTTTTATCGAGTTCAAACTTGGACATATTCGGTGGTACACACATAATATCAAAAATCTCAAGAATATCATCGTCCCGAAAACGAGCAAACTCTTGCTTCATTCGTGTGACCGTTTGTGTGGCTAGCGCATTTGAATTTTTCGTTAAAACAACAGCTAAATCATAGTCATTATCAAAAGCGAGAGAAATGAGGCCGATGAATGATCGGGTTTTACCACTCTGAATTTTTCCGAGCATCATGAGGGGCTTGTCACCAATTTCATCTAGTTTTTCCATTGCTTTTTGAATACAAGACAGCGTTTGAACATTATACTCTTTCTTTTTCACACTAAAAAATTCTCCATCAAAGTCAATCTTATTCATGAAGACCTCCTCAAAAAATATAGTAAAGTAACACCATTATATAATGAGTATAGTATAGCGTATGAGCAGGAATAAGTCCTTAATTTTCCATTTTCCAACAAAAAAACCGTCTAGCGCACAAAGAACGGCTAGACGGTTTTCATTATTGACTCGCGTTTGCAATAATCGCCAAATGTGCGAGATGATGGCGGCTATGCCAATCATACATGTATAACTGTTCCTCAATCGAAGTTTCTTTGTTCGAAGCGGGATGTATGAATGTTTTCTCCCAATCTTGAGGATTCATGAATGTATAGAGAGCGGTCCAGCGCATATGTACGCCTTCGATAATTTTTAGCGAAGACGCAATAGGTAAATCACAATCCGGTAGTTCGGCCCAGGCTTGCTCGTCATAGGGTTTGATTGTCGGTGTTTGTTCTGTAAGTGCAAATTTGAGTCTCCCCATCGCCTGAGCATGACTGTCAGCTAGGTGGTGAACAAGTTGGCGAGCAGTCCAGCCCCCATCGCGGTATGGAACATCAAGATTGGTTGGTCCAATGATACGCAGCACGTTTTCGAGTTCTGTTGGAAAGGTATCAATTGTTACGATGCATGCTTCACGGGTACGTTCGCTATAATTTTCATACGTATATTGACCAATTGGATAGTTCAGGTTCATAGATCCACGCTCCTTTTTCAGAATAGTAACATATTGAAGTGGTATGAGTAAATGCTCAATCACTACGAATGAAGCAGATCGAAAACCGCCATAAGCTGTAGATTGTCTAACAATATGTATGTTGTGTAGAGCCATTCGCTTAGATAGTAATCCAGAATCAATAAGTTCACGCTGTGTACATCTTTGCAATCGCCAATACTT
>JBOFGC010000178.1:0-2242 GCA_051648945.1 Bacilli bacterium | reverse complement strand
TGGAAGTTCACAATGTTTAATAACGCTGTTTCGATTAACTGACACTGTACGAGCGGTCCTTCAATACGTAGAATCGGTTCATTGTTAAAAACGATATCTCCTTCTCGAACGCTCCACACATGGCCTGTAAATCTTAATTCTTTTAAAAAATCAAGAAAATCTTCTTTGTATCCAAGTTCTTTCAGATACGCTAAATCTTCTTCATTAAAATGAAAATCTCTTAAATATTGAATAATCCGCTCTAATCCAGCAAACACACCATAGCCGTTTCCAAAAGGAAGCTTTCGAAAGTAGACATCGAATATCGCCTTACGTTCATGAATTCCTTGTTTCCAATACGTTTTCGCCATATTGATTTGATATAAATCCGTATGCAATGCATAGTCGTACATAATTATTCCACCTTTATCATGCACATCGTTATTTCGCAACAACGACTGCTCCTAATGTTCCTTCAAAATGACTAAGCGCCCACTCATGTCCCGTAGGATTAAAACTTGCTACTGCGTCCTTATGAATGACAATTTTGTATCCTTTATTGTACGCATCTACCGCTGTATGCAATACACATATGTCTGTACATACACCGACAAGATGCACTTCGTTTATGTTTCTCTCTTGTAGTTTTACCGCTAAATCTGTGCCACAAAAAGCACTATAGCGTGTTTTATCCATCCAATACACATTGTTCGCATGTTTCACTTTTTGATAAGCAACATTCACTTCATTGTATAACGTACGTCCATCTGTTTCAGCGATATTATGTGGAGGGAATAGCTTTGCTTCTGGATGATACACATCTCCGTCATAATGAATGTCCGTTGCAAATACAACATACTCTCCGCGCTCTACGAATGTTTCTACCAATTCTGCAATTCGGTGATCAATCTGCTGCGCCGCAATTCCACACGTTAATTTACCATCTGTCGCTACAAAATCATTTGTAAAATCAACAACAATAAGTGCTTTCATCTTCTTTTCTCCCCTTTTTTAATAGTAGATTGAAGCCGTTCCTACCTTCTCTACAAATTGATATAACTTCGAAGGTCTTTTGGAGTTTCGTGTTGTATAGAGTAAATTACCATCTGTGTCTTTTACAACTTCTAAAAATGAAAGTTGTGGTGCTTTACGGTAAAACGCTGATTTTTCTACGATTGACTTTTCAGAACTAACCGTTAATAACACTTCGCGCAGTTCACTCAGTGTGAAATGCTTTGGTAGGAAATTCTTTGCTAAATCTGTTTGCAACATGTCTCTTCGTAATTGTTGAATGGCATCTTTAATAATTGTCGGATGATCAAATGCAAGTGGCAATTGAAATACATCATCGATATGAAATAACTGAACGTCTGATGCATCATCATTCGCAAATCGACTGGCTAATACAAATTCAGGAACCGCCGCATAAAATGCATTCGTTATTACCCATCCACGTGGGTCCCGTCCTGGTGTATCATACGTACCAATATGCTGTAGAACTCCGTGATCAACATTCGTTTCTTCTTTCAATTCGCGCTGTGCTGCTTGAATTGCACTTTCATTTGAAGCAATAAATCCTCCAGGCAATGCCCATTTCAACGCGTCTATATTCCCTTGGTTTTCGGCATTAAATTCCGAACGTTGAATTAACATAAGCTGTAGCGAACGTGATGTTTCATTTTCGGAATTTGTAATTGTAAACAACACGATGTCTGCTGTGTAACCATCTGGCGTACGCCAATTGCCTGGTTTGTACTGTGCGAGTGTTTCTTTTTCTCTTTGCTCAAGTAACTCTTTTTTAGCATCATATTCTTCGCGATACTGTTGAACCAAAATCATCACTCCGATCTGGATAAATTATTAATTATCAAATTGTTAATTATATGATATGAAAATTGCGTGAAAACGTCAAGCAATTTAGGGAAGTTTTTTTCGACAGAATTCTACAAATAGAAAAAAACTACAGACGAATGTCGTCTGTAGTTTTTTCTGAAAGTTATACGCTTTTCTATGAAAACTAATTAGTTACGCGAGAATTGTGTGCGGTGGTTGGTGTTACTACGCCAGACGACTTCGCTTTCCTGCGGGGCAGCCGCAAGCCTCCTCGTCGCGGTAAAGCTGCTCCTGCGGGGTCTTGCCTGGCTACCTGTCCCGCGGGAGTCTCCGTCATCTGTCTCCGTAACACTTTGCTCGGAATTTGAGCCCGCGTTAAACCTTTTCATGTATGGGTTGTGAAAAAGACTACGCTCGCGTTAAACCTTTT
>JBOFGC010000177.1:0-2806 GCA_051648945.1 Bacilli bacterium | reverse complement strand
CCTCTAAGGTCTGATTTCCCGTATATGTCCAGCCCTTTCCTAATGCAGAAACTTCATCGCTATTCGAATTGAAAGTTCTACTAAATGAATAGCCCAACACTCCACGTGTAAATAATTGTATATCGGTATTCTGTGCGATAACATTATGATTAAAAATATTCACCTTCGCATTTCCCTTATCAAGGTCGAAATGTTTATAGAAACCGTAATTTTCCACCCCTAATTCCGGAATAATCTCAATCGGCTTTGTTGAAATTTCAGGCGTCTGTTTTGCAGTTAATTTACTCTCTCCCTGCGGATAAAGTGCACTCATACGTACCCAATAGTTTGTGTGATTTGGATACTTCCCACCTGAGTTTTTATACACTGGGGATGGGTCGACGGCTAGCTCTGTTCCTTCCCCATCTTTGTGGAGAAGATAACGTCCATTCGCAATTTCTTCATTGGTTGGCCAGATGTTCTTGTCTTTTGAACTCCATCCCCTTTCTTGTCCACCAACATCGAAACTCTCGTAGTCTTTGCCATTAAAAATCCAGATACGATAGCCTGTTGCTCCCATCATACCTTTCCACTTCAACTCGATACTTCCCGTTGTAGGATCGATGTTGGTTGTCGTTACAATCGGTTCGTTTGCTACAATGTTTCCTACTGGAATGTACGGCGTTGCTGCTTCAGACATTGCACTTTCACATTGGCTAAAGTTCGCTGTAACTCGGAACCAGTAGTGTTGCGTATTCGGATATTTTCCTTCCGAATTTTTATAGACGGGCGATGGGTCGATGCTCAGTTCATCACCTAAACTATCGGTGTGAAGTGCAAAGCGTCCACTCGCAATCGACGCAGCACGTGGCCAAATGCCTTTTCCTTTTGTACTCCATGATGTTGTATTTCCAGCTGGAAATTTTTCGTACTCTTTCCCGTTAAACACCCATACGTTATAACTTGTTGCTCCTGGCATGGGTTTCCACGTTAAATCGACATAGCCTTTTGTTGTGCCAATGTTGTAGGCTTTCGCTACTGGCGCATCGAGTTGCGGAATGCGATACGTCACGGCTACGTGTGGTTTGTTTGTGCTGTTTGTGGCACTCACAAGTTTTTTCCAGTGCGTTTGTTTGTTGCCATTCGTGTGAAACTTGAAACCATAGTTCGGCGTGTTCGGATCTTTTTCTACCCATTTCTTTACAAGGTCAGTCACTGGGAACGTCGCCCAGTTTCCTTTCGCTACAGAAACAGACGTAAGATTTTTGGACGTTGGCTTTGTATTCCATGTAACAGACGATGCTTGCCAATCCGATGTGACTTGATCAAGCCATAACCCTGTCGGTGTAGATGAATAACTATGAGCGACATATGCTTTTAGTTTTGCATCTGTCACTTCCATACCTTGAAGAGAGCCAATCGGATGCTTCATAAAACTAAAATTCATCCCAGTTGTACTGTCATATTCCCCGACTTTCACAACATATTGTTTTAAACTCTCGTCCCATTTCTGTGAACTCGAATTATAGTTCGTTGTCGGATATTTACTCATGACAAACGTATCAAGTGTCATCGTAATCGACGTCGATGGGTCAATGTGTACGGGGTACTCGCGGTCTTCATCGGTCAACCATGCTTCGTCCGCTGTAAGTGTTAAGGTGTAACCACCTTTTGTCGGTTCAATCGTATAGGTGAGTGCATCTGAAGACGCATATTCCCCTGAATCTTCGTCGTAGTTTGAATCAATCATGATGGGGCGTGGAAGAGTAAAAATTGGTGTTTCATCATCCTTTGATTCGGTAAAGACGATTCCACCCTTTCCATCTTTTGTTGCGTGCAATTTCGTTTGTAAGTAAAAAGTAAATGTATGAAGTCCTTCGTAACGTTGTAAAATGAAATCTTCTTTTACGGACGTATCATGAAAAATTGCACGTAAATCCATCGACGGGAAAATCCCAGGGTAGAGAAGTTCTTGTATGTCTTCGTTTGTGTGTGTGGCTTTCACTTCGTTTGGTGTTACAACCGTCGTTCCGTCTGTTGCACTTTGAAGTTCAAACGCAATTGATGCATCATCTTTTGAGATCGTTGCATACGGCTTACCCTTTTGAAACATTTGGACATAGACTGGCGACCATGCCGTTTCTTGAAGAGCGAATGTCGATGCGCCTTCTTTTACAAGCAGTGGGGCAATCGGCTCCCATTCTTTTTCTTTTGTTTCATAGTGTACAGGTTCACTGTAGTAATTGGTCGTCAGTGTACCATCTTCGTTTAGATATGTTTTTGACGTTTCTGTTCGATACGTTACAACTTCTCCATCCTCTGCGGGTTGAAGTTGTTGTTGTAACACTTCATAGTCACTCAGTTCATCTGGATTGATGGGGAGTGTTGTTTCTGGTGATATTTTTTCCATCGCAAGTACGGATGTGATTGGTACTGCGGTGATAAATAGACAGAAACTCATTGTTAATGCAAATATTCTTTTCATACTAACCTCCTTGAATTTTTGTAACTATTAAAGTTTAGTATAAAATTGTTTTTTTTGTAAATATTTAGTATGTATTATTGCGTTATTGGACACATTTACTAGAAAAGTTTTAGAGGGCTATTGACGAGAAAAAGCCACCTCGAAAGGTGACTTCTTTTCATCATTTATCTCGCTTTTGCATTTAATTGCACAACGCACTCCACATGTGTGGAGTGTGGGTCGCAATGGGGGGAATATATTATTATTATCCTAATTCTTCTTAACTTCATCTGTGAATGTTGACCAATTTATATATTCATTAAAAAAAACGTACATTTTTTGTATAATTTAAAATTCTAATGC
>JBOFGC010000176.1:0-2930 GCA_051648945.1 Bacilli bacterium | reverse complement strand
ATTTTACTATTAGATTATGATTACAGTTAACCTAACTATAATGATATGAATAAGCTAGTATGATATACTTATAACTACAAATAGTAAAAGAGGTGCACACATGTATACACTTACAGCAGATGAGAAGAATGAATTACGGAGATTGACACAAAAGGCAAACAGACGTATAAAGACAGCTTATGATGAATTAATACTAGAACAAAAACACAAAAAAGGTCGCAAGAAGACTGTTATTATACCTTTAGCAGTTGCTGGAAGGAATAAGCAAATACAAAAGCAGTGGGCTACTGAGAGCACACCTTATTCTCGTTCAACCAAGTTTGAGACTAAAGAAGATTTTAGAAGACACATGAACGAGCTACGCTCATTCGATCCAGGATTAGCACATTCAAAACCAACACTTAAAGAATACGCTAAAACTTCAGCTAATAAAATATTAAAAGCATTCGACACCGCAGGGGTGCAACTTACAGCAGAACAGCGAAAGCTCTTAAGCTCTCTATCAGTTGAACAACAACGTCAATTTTGGCGGAAGTACGATGAGATAGCTAGCAAGTACTTTAATAACTATAGTAGTGATCAAGTGTTCGCTGATATGGCTAGTGATCCTGAGGTGTTCAACTCATTCATGAACCAAATAAATTTACTTATCGACAACATGAAAAAAGAGAAAAAAGCACTCGCTCGCAAGCGTAAACGAGCAAATCAAAATAAGAAGAGAAAAGAAAAGAGAGAATAAAAATGGCAAAACGAGGAAAAAGACTAGGCATTAACAATATGTGGGTGGCTGATTTTGAGACATGCACAGACACTCGCAATAGCGATTTAGAAAGGGTCTGGTATGCGGGTATTATGAACATCGGAACGGAAGAAGTGTTCTATTACAATAATATTGAACAATTCATGGCTTTCATCACATCTCCAAGACGTTTTTTGAAAAACCAAAACGCTGAAATCTTTTTTCACAATTTAAAATTTGATGGCTCATATATACTCCCTTATCTATTTAAAGAAGGATATACACACACGGAAGACAAACCTGTTCCAGGGGAGTTTTCAACTCTTATTGATGAAATGGGTAGTTGGTATACTATTACAATACCAGTCACATCTAAGTGCCGTATAACAATATATGATTCACTCAAAATATTCCCTCAAGCATTGGAATATCTTCCAAACGTGTATTCTACACCAACCAAAAAACTTCAAGAAACACAAGAATTCTATACAAAAGTTCGGAACATCACACACAAACCTACACCAGAAGAACAAGCATATCTATACAATGATTTGAAAGTGCTTCAAGAAACAATCAAAATGCACATTGGAGTATACGGCGAGGACTTCAAGAAAACTCAAGCCTCACAAGCATTCTATAATTTTGAACAACAATTTAAAGCGTGGAAGTTCCGCTTCCCTGGTCTAACAACCGATTTAGACAAATCTATCCGAAAAGCATATTTTGGAGGAATTTCATACGTTCCCAAACATTACGCTGGAAAGGACTTTTATTATATAGGTGTTTACGATATTAACAGCTCTTACCCATATCAATTAGCAAACAAGAAGCTTCCGTACGGACTACCAGTACTTGAAACATACGGCGAACAACCTAGACAGCGTTATTTTTGGGTTGCGGATTGTCTTGCAACATTCACACTAAAACCACACAAAGTCCCCTGCATTCCTAAGAAGGCAGTGTACGGGCGTGAGAGCTTAGACACTTCTGAGAAGTGGCTGACAGAGTCGCAAGGAGTTCAAGAAATTTCATTTTGTTCGATTGATTGGGAGATAATTAAACAATCGTATAATATTGAAATTATTACATGGCTAGGAGTAACACACTTCAAACATAAAATACATAAAGAGATCGCCGCCTTTATTAATAAGAACAATGAGGACAAAGTGAAATATAAAGCACTCGCCAACCAGGAACAAGATCCTCACCTAGTTGCTGAGTATTTGGCAAAGTCGCAAACAGCTAAAACCAACAATAATAGTTTTTACGGCAAATTTGGAGAGGAAATTGTTAAATATTCTAAAATACCTGACTGGGACGAACAAGTAATTTATACAACCTCACAAGGTTCTGAAATGACTGAATATAAACGTAAATATCTTCCGCTCGCTATGGCTACAACTGCTTGGGGTCGTCATCAACTAGTCACATTTGCTAATATTTTAGGCGAATTCTTCCTATATGCGGACACTGACAGCGTGCATTATCTTCGTGATGGTGGAGATGACCGTTTAAAACAAGCGGAAGCAGACGGTATTATTTTCATCGACTCAGTTAAATTAGGAGGTTGGAAGCTTGAGGGGAACATGTCACGCGGTCGCTACCTCCGCCCAAAATGTTATATGGAGCAATTAGACGGAACAGAACACATAGAAGTTACACTCGCTGGACTTCCTGCTGATCCGCATACTGGAATGGGGAGCAAGACCCGCTCATGTGTTACTTGGGAAAATTTCCATATTGGTACGGATTACCCTCCTGAAGTTTCAAACAAGTTACGAGTGCACCGAACACCAACGGGTAACAAACTCATTCCAACCGGTTTTAAAATCACCGAAAACGACATGGCACGCTTTTAATAAAACTCATCCGACTTAATCTAACCTTAATGCACAAATACTAAAAATAGTGATATACTACTATTGTAGCAAGGCAAACGAACACATAAGCCAACTACCAGGAGGAATTATTATGACACTTTTAAAAAACACAACTTACACAATCGAATTACGCTACAAATCACACTGCTTCGGGGATTTTGAGAGCATGGAGGAATTAATGTGTGATTTAACACAACTACTACAAGACGAATTCCCAACAGATCACGGATACTTCTTTGAAGTAATTGGGAAGTTCATAAATGCGGAGCAAAGTCACCAACATAAATTAGATAAAGACCCTCGCTATTTAA
>JBOFGC010000175.1:0-3011 GCA_051648945.1 Bacilli bacterium | reverse complement strand
GAGGGTATATAAAAGACACATACACAAAACCTCCACCCAGTCAAGCATATTTACAATATTTTAACAAATAACAACATTATATTTTACTATTAGATTATGATTACAGTTAACCTAACTATAATGATATGAATAAGCTAGTATGATATACTTATAACTACAAATAGTAAAAGAGGTGCACATATGTATACACTTACCGCAGACGAGAAAAATGAATTACGAAGATTAACGCAAAAAGCCAATCGAAGAATAAAGACAGCTTATGATGAATTAATGGTGGAACAAAAACACAAAAAAGGTCGTAAGAAGACCGTTATTATACCTTTAGCAGTTGCTGGAAGGAATAAGCAAATACAAAAGCAGTGGGCGACTGAAAGCACACCCTACAGCCGTTCAACCAAGTTTGAGACTAAAGAAGATTTTAGAAGACACATGAACGAGCTACGCTCATTTGACCCAGGGCTAGCACATTCAAAACCCACATTAAAAGAGTACGCTAAAACATCGGCTAATAAAATATTAAAAGCATTTGAAACAGCAGGAGTACAACTTACAGCAGAACAGCGGAAGCTCTTAAGCTCTCTATCAGTTGAACAACAACGCCAATTTTGGCGGAAGTATGATGAGATAGCCAGCAAGTACTTTAATAACTATAGTAGTGATCAAGTGTTCGCTGATATGGCTAGTGACCCTGAGGTGTTCAACTCATTCATGAACCAAATAAATTTACTTATCGATAGCATGAAAAAAGAGAAAAAAGCACTCGCTCGCAAGCGTAAACGAGCAAATCAAAATAAGAAGAGAAAAGAAAAGAGAGAATAAAAATGGCAAAACGTGGAAAAAGGCTAGGCATTAATAATATGTGGGTGGCTGATTTTGAGACATGTACGGACACCCGCAATAGTGATTTGGAGCGTGTGTGGTACGCTGGTATTATGAACATCGGAACGGAAGAAGTGTTCTATTATAATAATATAGAACAGTTTATGTCGTTCATCACATCTCCTAGACGTTTTTTGAAAAACCAAAACGCTGAAATCTTTTTTCATAACTTGAAATTTGATGGATCGTATATACTCCCTTATCTTTTCAAAGAAGGATATACACACACAGAAGACAAACCTGTTCCAGGGGAGTTCTCAACTCTCATTGATGAAATGGGGAGTTGGTACACCATCACAATACCAGTCACATCAAAGTGCCGTATAACTATATATGATTCGCTTAAAATATTCCCTCAAGCATTGGAATATCTTCCAAACGTCTACAGCACACCAACGAAGAAACTACAAGAAACACAAGAATTTTATACAAAAGTTCGGAACATCACACACAAACCAACCCAGGAAGAACAAAACTACCTCTACAATGATTTAAAAGTACTTCAAGAAACGATCAAAATGCACATTGGAGTATATGGCGAAGATTTCAAAAAGACACAAGCCTCACAAGCATTTTACAACTTTGAACAACAATTTAAAGCGTGGAAGTTCCGCTTCCCAGGTCTACCAACCGATTTAGACAAATCTATCCGAAAAGCCTATTTTGGAGGTATTTCATACGTTCCCAAAGATTACGCTGGAAAAGACTTTTATTATATAGGAGTTTACGACATTAACAGCTCATACCCCTATCAACTAGCGAACAGGAAACTCCCTTACGATCTACCAGTGCTTGAAACATACGGCGAACAACCCAGACAGCGCTATTTTTGGGTTGCTGATTGTCTTGCAACATTCACACTAAAACCGCACAAAGTCCCTTGCATACCTAAAAAAGCCGTGTATGGTCGTGAGAGTTTAGACACTTCTGAGAAGTGGCTGACAGACTCGCAAGGTGTTCAAGAGATTTCGTTTTGTTCGATTGATTGGGAGATAATTAAGCAATCGTATAATATTGAAATTATTACATGGCTAGGAGTTACGCACTTCAAACATAAAATACATAAAGAGATTGC
The DNA here is from genome assembly GCA_051648945.1 of Bacilli bacterium. Classification (GTDB taxonomy): domain Bacteria; phylum Bacillota; class Bacilli; order JBOFGC01; family JBOFGC01; genus JBOFGC01. The sequence goes on along the minus strand of JBOFGC010000175.1, from coordinate 1,057 downwards.
CGCCTTTATTAATAAGAACAATGAGGACAAAGTGAAATATAAAGCACTTGCCAACCAGGAACAGGATCCTCACTTAGTTGCTGAGTATTTAGCAAAATCTCAAACAGCCAAAACGAATAATAATAGTTTCTACGGAAAGTTTGGAGAGGAAATTGTTAAATATTCTAAAATACCTGATTGGGACGAACAAGTAATTTATACAACCTCACAAGGTTCTGAAATGACTGAATATAAACGTAAATATCTTCCGCTCGCTATGGCGACAACTGCCTGGGGACGTCACCAGTTAGTCACATTCGCCAACATTTTAGGCGAATTCTTCCTATATGCGGACACTGACAGTGTACACTATCTTCGCGATGGTGGTGATGAACGTTTAAAACAAGCGGAAGTAGACGGTATTATTTTCATCGACTCAGTAAAATTAGGAGGTTGGAAGCTTGAGGGGAACATGTCCCGAGGGCGCTATCTTCGCCCAAAATGCTATATGGAGCAACTAGACGGAACAGAACACATAGAAGTTACACTCGCAGGACTTCCTGCTGATCCTCATACCGGAATGGGGAGCAAGACTCGCTCATGTGTTACTTGGGAAAATTTTCATATCGGTATGGAATACCCTCCGGAAGTTTCAAACAAGTTACGAGTGCACCGAACACCAACGGGAAACAAACTTATTCCAGTAGGTTTCAAAATCACCGAAAACGACATGGCACGCTTTTAATAAAACTCATTCGACTTAATCTAACCTTAATACACAAATGTTAGAAATAGTGATATACTACTATTGTAGCAAGGCAAACGAGCACATAAGCCAACTACCAGGAGGAAATTATTATGACACTTTTAAAAAACACTACTTACACAATCGAATTACGCTACAAATCAAGTTGCTTCGGCGATTTTGATAGTATGGAAGAATTAATGTGTGATTTAACACAACTACTACAAGACGAATTCCCAACAGATCACGGATACTTCTTTGAAGTAATTGGGAAGTTCATAAATGCGGAGCAAAGTCACCAACATAAATTAGATAAAGACCCTCGCTATTTAA
>JBOFGC010000174.1:0-2808 GCA_051648945.1 Bacilli bacterium | reverse complement strand
GTTCTGGATGGTCAGTCACTTGGTCTTTCGGATAATACATCGGACCTTCTGGTAAATACGCACCGATTTGTGTGAGTAGCGTATCGATATTCTGATCACGCAACGCACTTACAGGAACGATTTCCGCAAAATTATAAAGATCCTTGTATGTAACAATCGTTTCGAATAATGCTTCTGGTTCTACTAAGTCGATTTTATTTACAACTAAAAATACAGGTGTGTTCACTTTTTGTAATTGCTCAATAATGAACGAATCGCCACGACCAATTTTTTCGTCGGCGTTGATCATAAATAAAACAACATCCACTTCGTTTAGCGTATTCCACGCGACGCGCATCATAAAGTCGCCGAGTTTGTGTTTTGGTTTGTGAATTCCAGGCGTGTCGATAAAGACGATTTGCGCATCATCTGTTGTATGCACACCTTGGATTTTATTTCGTGTTGTTTGTGGTTTGTCACTCATGATCGCAATCTTTTGACCAATTACGTTGTTCATAAACGTTGATTTTCCAACGTTTGGACGGCCGATGATGCTCACAAAACCTGATTTAAACGTACTATTCATTCATATCCTCCGCTGAAAATGCTCCTGGAAGTAAATCGCCTACTGTCGTTACTTCGAGTGCTCCATGTAAATTACTTAAATAAACTGGCATATTTTTATTGCCAAATTCCGCTAACACTTGGCGGCACATGCCACAAGGTGAAACCGGTCCTGGTGTATCCGCAATAACAGCAATAGCTTTAAAGTTACGCTCACCTTCGCTTACTGCTTTGAAAACTGCTGTACGTTCCGCACAATTACACAGTCCGTATGACGCATTTTCAACGTTACAACCTTTATATACGACACCTTCTTCAGTAAGTAATGCTGCGCCTACAGCAAACTTTGAATAGGGGATGTATGCTTTTTCTCTCGCTTGTTTTGCTGCTTCAATCAGTTGTTGTATATCCATTTTCATATTCCTCACTCATTTCATCTTATAACATTGCTATAATATAGGGATAAAAAAGAACGATGCCGACAATAGCTCCTATGATACTTATCATAAGTACCGCGCCAGCTGCCACATCTTTTGCTGCTTGCGCAAGTGGGTGTTTGTCCGGACTCACCAAATCAACAACACACTCAAGTGCGGTGTTTAGTAATTCACTTACTAGTACACCCGCAAAAACAACCATAAGTATTGCCCATTCCGTACCTTTCAATTCCATATACCACGCAAGTGTACTAACGATAATAGCACAACAAACATGAATTCTAAAGTTTCTTTCGTTACGAAAACAGTACACTATCCCTGACCATGCATTAAAAAAGCTATGCGTAAGTGATTGCCGATACTTTTTACGCACGGAATAATCCGAACGCAGTTAGAATTTCTTCTTGGCGACCAAACATTTCCTTTTCATCTTCCTCTGTCATATGGTCATACCCAAGTAAATGTAAAAAGCCATGCACACATAGAAATGCTAACTCACGGTCAAACGAATGGCCGTATTCTTCAGCTTGTTCTTTCGTTTTTGGAATCGATACGATTAAATCACCGAGCATTGTCGGCACTTCACTACCTTCTTCATAAACGATGTCCATCTCATCTTCTCCGTATTCTTCCATCGCAAAGCTTAACACATCTGTCGGACGGTCTACGCCGCGATATGTACGGTTTAATTCATGAATTTCTTCATTATCTACAAAAGTTACACTCATTTCACTGTTTGGGTCTACTTGCTCCGCTTGCGCAGTAAAGGTAAGTACCTTTTCTACAAAGGCGATTTGTTGCTCACTTAAATAATTTTGTTCGTCTAAAAAATCAATGATCATGTTGCTTTTGACACTCCTTCTTCTACCATTGCAGGATATTCAATTCGTTCATGAAATGACCCTGCTAATGCCTCAATTAAAGTTTTTTCCACGATGTGTAGTTGTTGCAGCGTTAAATCACAGTCATCAAACTGCCTATCGGTTAATTTTTCAAGAATGATTTTATGTACGAGCGAGGCAACCTTTTCTTTCGTTGGCTCTTTCATCGCACGAACAGCAGCTTCTACACTATCTGCAATCATCGTAATGGCAGCCTCGACTGTTTGCGGCTTCGGTCCATTATAACGAAAATCAGCTTCCTCAACATTATCATACGCTTTTTTTGCTTCTACATAAAAATAACGAATTAAACTTGTGCCATGATGTTGGGCACAAATAGCAACAATCTCATCTGGCAACCCTTGTTCTTTTAAAATACGCACACCGTCCGTTACATGTGCGGCGATAATATTTTTCGAAATGTGTGGCGTTAGCTCCTTATGCGGGTTTACATTTGTCGGTTGATTTTCCACAAAACAAATCGGTCGAACAATTTTCCCAACATCATGATAATAACACGCCGTTCTTGCAAGTAAACCATTTGCTCCAATCGCTTCACAACTCGCTTCTGCTAAATTGGCGACCATTATACTATGGTGATACGTCCCAGGCGCCTCAGAAAGCAAACGTCGTAGTAATGGTTGGGACGGATTTGCTAACATAATTAAACGGTCAGCTGTGAGTACATTTAAAATGTTCTCAAAAAACGGTTTTAGTCCGTATGATAAAATTGTCGTCGTTATTCCAGCAAGTATCGTCACAACTCCAATCGAAAGCGCAAGCGTCCCGTCAACGTATGAATTTTTTATAAAGTAGACGGCAAATAAATAGACCACTTGAAAACCCATCATATGATACACCGACTGCACAATGGTTGCTCGTTTTTGCGTCGGTGACTGCACAATACTTCCAATTAAACATGTAAAAAAGTACTGAAACGCTACAAT
>JBOFGC010000173.1:0-4046 GCA_051648945.1 Bacilli bacterium | reverse complement strand
GCACTTTTAACGGTTCCAGAGAATAACGTTCCGCTCTCTGTAATGCCTAAGTGAAGTGGATATGTAAATGCACGCGAAGCTTTTTCGTACGCTTCAATTGCAAGTGGTACATTCGAAGCTTTCATGGAAACGATAATGTTAGTGAAATCAAGGTCTTCTAAAATTTTAATATGATGAAGCGCACTTTCAACCATACCATCGGCTGTAGGGTAACCGTATTTATCAAGAATTTTCTTCTCGAGGCTACCAGCGTTTACGCCGATTCGGATGGGAATGCCTTTTTCTTTACACGCTTTTACTACAGCTTCAACTTTTTCGCGTTTACCAATGTTTCCTGGATTGATGCGAATTTTATCGACGCCACCTTCAATTGCTTTTAGGGCAAGACGATAGTCAAAATGAATATCGGCAACGAGAGGGATGGAAATGCGTTTTTTTATTTCAGGGATGGCATTGGCTGCTCTTTCGTCAGGCACGGCTACGCGAACTATTTGGCAGCCTGCTTCTTGTAATCGTTCGATTTCTGCGACCGTCGCTTCCACGTCATGTGTTTTCGTTGTTGTCATGCTTTGGATCACGACTTCATTATTTCCACCGATTGTTAAAGGTCCAACTTTAACTGGGCGAGTATTCGTACGATGAGTAATTGTGTTCACACAAATCTCCTCCTTTATTTGGACAAGCGTGAAGCTTGAACGTTGTATAGTCTTAATATCCCTATTCTACCAAGTGGGAAATTGATTTGACAAGCATCAGGCTCGAATTATTCGCCCATTGCGTACAGCGGAAACTTATAAATGACGCCGTCAACAATTTCGTTTGCAGAAATTGAAGGGTTGAGTTTCTCGAAATCAGCGACAATTCTCTGTATCGATGCAGGTGTGGCATTTTCGTTCAGTGTTGAAACAATCGATAATACCGTTTGGCCAGATGCGACGCGCATTGTTTTAAAAGGCAAAGCATTACTTTGTGGGATTTGAAGTTCTTGTTTTTGCGTAGGTTGCTTAAGAACGACTCCACGTACATCTTGAATAACAGCAAGAACAATAAGGATAGTAACAGCAATAATGACTAAGCGACGCACAAAATTTTCCCCTTCCATTCGGACACTGTATATACTATTCGCAATGAGCGGGGGAAATCCCTTCTTTTGAAAAATGAAATATAATGCAAAAAATGAATTTGAAAAAAACAGTTCCTCGCAAAAGGAACTGTTTTAGGTTTAATTACTCGTTTGTTGTTTTTGTGGAATTTCTCGAAGTGCTAAATACCCGATGACAAGTGCAGTTAGCCAAAATACAAACTGACCGGAAATAATGGCGATATTTAATGCATTCGTAATTCCGAAAAATAATGTTGGTAATGTAGCACTATACGTACCAATCGTGAAACTTTGACTATATTTCAATGGTTTAGCGACAATGCGTGATAAGAAGAAAATCATTAATCCAAGCAACAATACGTTTAGAATTTGATAAAACATTTGTGCAACGATCAAAATGACAAACAACACAGGTGTAAGAACAGGCATCATATCTAATACATTTTCGAATGTACTTCGGACGAGTTTACTGTCAAAAGATGAAACAGGGAAACTGTCATATGTAACACTATTTCCTGCATAGAGTAATTGGTCGCTTTTTAAAACGAAAGAAAAAGGATACTTTTCTAAATCGCTGCTTTTCAAAGTGTCCAGAGGATCAATTGCTACGTACATGAGTTTGGAGTTACGCTCCCAAACACCATCTATTTTAGATGTAAGTTTTCCATCTTTTACTTCAAAATCAGGTAAATCATTGACAACCGTTGTTTTTAAAAACGCCATTTCATCCTGTAAATCACCTATGGCTACGAGTGTAGCAGGAACAAGTGCGATTACGGTAAGTAAAAGTGTGTAACCAATCGTTTTTGTTAGTTTTTGAAAACGCCAAGATGCGATGGCCTTAGCATTCCACAAACTATAGATCATTTGTTTAAAAATATTCATGTTCATTCGCAGTAAGGATACATTCCTTATGCGTCACCACCTTTCTACGTCTATGATACTCTATACTCTCCCAAAAAGGTATATCTGCACACATTGTTCACTTTTTTAAAAAAAGTGTTGACGCTCGTTCATAAATGAGATATATTAAATATTGTCTTTGAAAGATATTATGTCATTCCACAATAGCTCAGTTGGTAGAGCACTCGGCTGTTAACCGAGCGGTCGTAGGTTCGAGTCCTACTTGTGGAGCCATATGGCGGTGTAGCTCAGCTGGCTAGAGCATTCGGTTCATACCCGAAAGGTCGTGGGTTCGACTCCCTCCGCCGCTATCTTTTACACAATGGACCTTTAGCTCAGTTGGTTAGAGCAGACGGCTCATAACCGTCCGGTCGTAGGTTCGAGTCCTACAAGGTCCATTGCTAATATGGAGGAATACCCAAGTCCGGCTGAAGGGATCGGTCTTGAAAACCGACAGGGGTGTCAAAGCCCGCGGGGGTTCGAATCCCTCTTCCTCCTTACCAAAAAACCTAGTGAACATTTGTTCGCTAGGTTTTTTCTGTCTGTACAATAATTTTTTGCTATAATGATATGCAAGGGGGGGAGATTGTATGGAGGTAGTTGTAACGAAGATGATTTTTGCTCTGTATTTCATGGGGATGTTTTTTGCTATACCATTTCTGTTCATGTATCTATTTCATTTTGTGTATGGGTATATAGATAAGGATGAAAATGGAAGTAGAAAAAGTCATTTGAATGAAAAGTTGCTTTGGGGAAATTTGTATTATTTTTGTTTAACAGGAATTGTTTCACTAGGTCTAGGAACAGGTCTGCTAAGCATATCGCTAATTTTAAGTGAGAATGCCATTTCTAATGTCCTATCTGTACTGTTTTTCGTATGGGTTGGCTACTTATGCACAACGTGTGTTATGCATAAATGTGTAAAAAATAATGAGAAATGGCTAGCAATTCTTTCGTGGTTGCCGATACTTGTAACAATTTTCGTTGTCGTTCTTCTATTCTTTTTCTGACTGTTTACTTAAGTAATGTCTCATCTAAAATATTTGATTTTTTTGAAAAGAGGAATAAAGTTATGTCGCATCAAGAAACTACATCAAAAAAATATGCGCTACTGCATCTCGTATCACCGCTTGTATGGGCTATAGCGTTAAATTTTTTCTTTGCGCAACCGCTAATTGTGCTTATGCTTATTCCGTTGCCATACATTATCTTTGTTGCAGAACAAAAATGGGGAGATAAGCAATCCTACAATCACATACCAGGAATTGTGAATCATCAAATTACATTGATTCTTATCGCTCCGATTGTGATCTTTTTCATACTTATGTTCGTGTTAGGAACTGCAAGTCCAGAAACAGATGCAAAGGTAGCTATCCTATCTGAATATTTTGTTTTTGGTATAATGATACTTTTGGGTTTGTATATATTTGTGCCGCCAATCATCGGTGCAATATTCGCGCTGCGAGGTTCGATTTGGCGATATCCTGCCATTTCCTTGTTGCAAAATACGCAAACTAAAGAGAAAATCGTAAAAAAGAATATGTCACGTGCTTGGTTGAATCATGCAGCGCTAATCCCGTTGTTACTCGTGCCGATGGGTTGGGTTGTAGCTGTTGTCATGTTGGTTTTAGGTGAACGGAAATATGAAAATCTTACGCAACGTAATCTAATCCGTAGTGCTCTAGATTTTGTGATCACGCTTCAGGTCATTCAAATGCTGTTCATTAGTGTTGTAGGATTCCTTATGGCGTTGTTTGCAATTGAAAATATGATGTTTCATACAATTATTACTATCTTACTTAAAATCTTTAGCGTTATTTGCCCACTGATTGGTAGTTATCGCTCGTGGAAGGGGAATGGGTGGATTTATCCAGCATTTCCGTTCAATTTATTATTTAAGCGTAATGAATATAGGGGATTGCGAAGATGATGGACACAATGTGTGCGAGGTTACGGAAATAGATGGAGCGTTTTTCTTGCGTAAACCAGTGTTTATTTGCTAGATTATTGTATGTAAACAAAATTAAATTTATGGAGGCTA
>JBOFGC010000172.1:0-2814 GCA_051648945.1 Bacilli bacterium | reverse complement strand
ATGCCAGACTGAAGTAAAACGACTTCACTCCCTTGCAGTGTACCCTCATAAAACGTCGTTCCGTGAAGTTCAACTGTTTCGCGAAGTTCCATTCTTTCTTTTAATACAGCAACTTCTTGTTCCATTGCTCCAATAATTCCAATGCGCATGTTTTGTCCTTCTTTCTTATGATAAAATATAGCTCATTTTATCATATAACGGGGTTCAAGAGATAGCATATGGAAATGCTGAAAGTAATGTTATTATAGAATTTACAGGCGGATTAAGTACTTGTACTTGAAACATCACGTATGTTGTGTGAGAATAGAAAAGAGTTTTTTTAATTTGTGAAGGAGTACATACTGCTATGTTTCAATATTTATATCGAATTATGATTGAATTAACAAACAAAAAATGGTCATCTGTCCTACTGAAACGTTTTGCACAATCAAAAGCTTCGAAAAGCATTGTTCCGCATTTTGCGTCAGTGTATAAAATTAATCAAGATGAAATGAGTCAAGAACTCCATCAATATCCGACGCTGCATGCTTTTTTTACGCGTACGCTAAAACCAGATGCTCGTCCAATTGCCCCAGGTGAGAACGTTGTCGTAAGCCCGGTAGACGGTGTAATTGAAGATATGGGCGCAATTGATCAAAACCTTCAAATTATGGCGAAAAATAAACCGTATAGCATATTGGAGATGTTAGGGAATGAGGAAAATGCATCGTATTATGCTGGTGGCACATTTATGGTCATTTATTTAAGCCCGACGGATTACCATCGTATCCATGCTCCTATTTCAGCGGAAGTTGTTCGAACAGAAAGTCTTGGAAACGCATCGTATCCTGTTAATAAAGCAGGTTTGAAATATGGTGTGAGAACGCTGAGTAAAAATTATCGTGAAGTAACGGAGCTGCAAACATCATCCGTTACTTTGGCAATGGTGAAAGTCGGTGCGATGTTTGTGAATAGTATTGAACGCGTTGGCCTGTTTGAGAAGGTAGAGAAAGGTCAAGAGATGGCGTATTTTACATTCGGTTCAACAGTCGTTCTGTTGTTTCCGAAAAACGGTATCGAACTAGCAGATTCAATTGTTGCTAGTAAAGCAGTTGTTGTAGGTGAACCTTTGGGCGTATTGCCAGCTTAGTCAAAAAAGTAGATGTGATTATGTACGGATTAAGTTAGGCCATCCTATACATGAAGGATGGCCTTTCTATGTGGAGATTACGAACTTCGTTTCATTGGGATGGCAATACCGCGGTGTCGTATTTCTACTTCAATGAGTCGGATAAATTCTTCGCTAAGGTTAAGTGCTACAGCTTTGGCGTACGTCTCTTTCAGTAAATCGTTGCTCAATAGTTTCATCGTCTCTAGACAAACGTAGACTACGTTTGCCTGACACCTCCCATACAACGGATTTTGTATGTTCAATGTATCAAAACAATTCTGATTATGCAATGTGCGGGATTGCCCACAGGTTGTGTGGATAACATGTTACTAAAGTGTGAGTAAAATGTTGATATTTGCAGAAAACTCTGTTAATTCAAGTGTGTATACTGTGGAGAAGTTTATCCACATAAAAATGGATTGTCTGATTATGTCGAAAAGTTTTCTCGTACAAGTCGTGATATTTTGGGGAATTTGACATAAACATATACTTTTTGACGAAAGTTGCAAAATAATTGTAGCGGAAATCGTAACGTTCACAAATTTGATTGATTTTCTTTAAGTGAAGTGTGATGATGGAAAATGGAAAAGTTAATAATGAGGTGAAGAATGTGTTAAAAGTATTTTTACCAAATCTGTGCGTAGAGAACGTGACAGACATTACAGTCGATTATTTAAAAGCAAATGGAATTAAAACAGTCATTACTGATTTAGATAATACACTTATCGCTTGGGACAAGCCTCATGCAACAGATGAGTTGATCGCTTGGTTTTCAGCACTCGAAGAAGCGGGTTTTTCATTAATTATTGTTTCAAACAATAACGAAGAACGTGTACGTGTGTTTGCAGAACCACATAACATTCCGTTTATTCATAAAGCAAGAAAGCCGCTTGCGACAGCGTATCGTAAGGCCATCCAACAAATGGGTGTAGAAGAAAATGAAGTTGTGATGGTTGGAGACCAACTCTTGACGGATATTTTTGGAGCCAATCGATTAGGCATTCATTCTATTCTTGTGAAACCCGTCGTGCAAACAGACGGTATACCAACACGAGTTAATCGATTTTTTGAAAGAAGAATTTTACGTAAGTTAAAAAAACAAGGACATTTAAAATAAGGAGGTAACATAATGACAGAACAACAACATTGTATCGGTTGTGGTGTACCGATTCAAACTACAGATGAAAATGCGTTAGGTTATACACCGACTGCATCATTAGAAAAAGAAGTCGTTTATTGTAAACGTTGTTTCCGTTTACGTAATTACAATGAATTGCAACCGGTAAGTTTAACGAGTGATGATTTCTTACGTATGCTTCATCGTATTGGTGAAACATCAGCGACAATTTTATATTTGGTTGATATTTTTGATTTTGACGGCAGCTGGATTCACGGGTTACATCGTTTTGTAGGAAACAATCCGATCATTCTCGTAGGAAATAAAGTCGATATTTTACCGAAAAGTGTTAAGCATCGTAAAGTAGAAATGTGGATGCGTCGTCGCAGTAAACAACTCGGTCTACACGTGCAAGATGTTGCACTTATTTCTGCGACAAAAGGAAATGGCTTGCAAGAATTGTTAGAGTCGGTACAATCACAAGGCCAAAACAAAGATGTTTTCGTTGTTGGGTGTACAAATGTCGGTAAATCAACGTTTATTAATG
>JBOFGC010000171.1:0-10232 GCA_051648945.1 Bacilli bacterium | reverse complement strand
GACATAATTCTCATAAAGCCAGGCGAACGCATTCCAAGCGACGCCGAAATCCTAACTGGGCGTTCTACTGTCGACCAAGCAGCAATCACTGGTGAAAGCATGCCGATTTCTGTACGTACAGGTACGAACATCTATGCCGGCACATTAAATATTACTGGCGTACTTACTGCTCGTGTCACAAAGCTACAAAATGAAACACTCGTATCAAAGATTATTACACTCGTTCAAAATGCACAATCTGAGAAATCGCCAGCACAACAGACCATTGAAAAATATGAAAGTACGTATGTTTATTCCGTTCTATTTATCACACTAGCTGTGGCAATTGGTGGCCCACTCCTTTTCGATATGAGCTGGGAAAGTAGCGTTTACCGCGCTGCAATTTTACTCGTCGTAGCCTCTCCGTGCGCACTCGTGGCTTCGATTATGCCAGCAACACTCGCTGCCATTACGAGTGGCGCCAAACGTGGGATTCTCGTGAAAGGCGGTGTCCATTTCGAACAACTACGTACAGTTTCAGCAGTTGCATTTGATAAAACAGGAACGCTTACAAAAGGAAAACCAACTGTTCAACACGTTTGGCTCGCTCCTGAATACGATAGACTCTCAGAATTACGAACAATTGCTGGCATGGAGCAACAAAGCAATCATCCACTCGCTACGGCCATTGTTTCGTACATTCTTGATAACAATCCTTCACTCGTACTTCCTACAGTAACATCTGTTCAAGATGAAGCAGGGCATGGGATTCACAGTACATTCGGTGAACATACGTATCGAATTGGAAAGCGGAGTTTCGCAATCAGCTCGAAGCAACTTCCGCAAGAGGTCGAGGACTTAGTCAATAGTAGTGCAACGCTCGTTTATGTTTCGAAAAACGACGAACTTATCGCTTTGTTCTCGCTCGCTGATGAAGTTCGAAGTGAAGCACATGCTGCCCTTCAAACACTACATGATATGGGCATTCAAAGTATTATGCTCACTGGAGACAGAAACAGCACTGCACAGCAAATTGCCTTACAAACTGGTGTAAAAACGTGGAAAGCTGAACTTTTACCCCATGAAAAAGTGGAAAGTTTGATCACTTTTCAAAAACAATATGGTAATGTTGCAATGGTTGGGGATGGTATCAATGACGCACCTGCACTCGCTACAGCAAATGTCGGCATTGCAATGGGTGAAGGAAGTGATGTCGCCCTTGATACTGCTGATGTCGTCTTAATGAAAAACGAACTGCATCGAATACCAGAAGCCATTGAGCTTTCTCGAAGACTAGGAAAAATTACCAAACAAAACATGATTATATCTGTTGGAATGATTGTCACTTTAATTCTTATGAATTTAAGTGGAAACATCGAAATGCCACTCGGTGTTGTAGGACACGAAGGTAGCACAATCCTTGTCATTCTCAATGGTTTACGCTTATTAAAATAACCAAGAAAGGTCGCACGTCTACGCAACGTGCGACCTTTTTTACCAACCTTCTTGTTTCATTTTATCTATAACTGCATTAATTTGACCACCAATAATTATGACAAAACCTGTTAGGAAAAACCAAATCAACAATACGACGATACTCGATATACTACCGTACTTTTCTACATAGTTCCCAAAATTGTTCACATAAAATGAAAAACCAAACGAACTAATCATCCAACCAAGCGTCGCAAAAATAGCGCCAGGATATACTTGTTTCAGCTTCATTCTTTTAGCAGGTGCATAGGCAAACAAAAGCATAAATGCTATATAGAGTACAAAAAAACTAATAATCCAACGGCTCCCAGAAAGTTGCATAATCAAGCTATCTTTCATATCGATATACTTATGTACAAATTCAATATTGGAATGACCAAACACAGGAACTAAGAGTGCAAACGCCAGTAGAAACATCATTGACAAAGTGATTATGACACTGATGAGACGCACAATTAAAAAATGGCGCGTTTCTTTTATTTTATACGAATGATTTATGGCATGCATAATCGCATTGGCTGCATTTGAAGCAAAGTAAATCGAAACAAGCGCCCCAATCGACAATAACTTCCCGCTTTTCTCCCCGACAATTTGGCGTAAATTTTGCTTTACCAATTCAATTGTACCTTCCGGGGCATATTGTGCGAGTACGTTCAACAAGTCATTGAGCGAAACGGGAAAAAACGTCAAGAGCTGTGCAATAAACAATAAAAAGGGAAATAACGATAATAAGAAGAAATATGCCACGCTAGCACTCATCGGAATTACTTCGCTATCATTCCATCTCCAATACATCTCTTTCACAAACTGAATGATTATTTTTCCTGTGCGCTTCATCGTCATTACTCCTTTGTCTTTACCGTAGCTGTTGTTCCTCACAAATATGAGCAAGCAACGCAACGCATCCACTTGTGATAAGGTCGTATACTTCCTCAAAATTGCCCGTATAATACGGGTCTGGCACATCGTCTTGGCTCTGTTCCGGAACAAAATCTAATAATCTTGCTACCGAAATATTCTTTTGATACCCAGCCATTTTACGAATATTACCTACATTACTCGCATCCATCGCAATTACATAGTGAAAAGAATCTAAGTCTTCATTGCTGATTTGTCGTGCATACATTCCATCATACCCAATTTTCTTTTCATCTAACAATTTTCTCGTTCCTTCGTGAGGCTGATGACCCAAATGCCAATCACCCGTTCCAGCACTATCCACATGAATTTTATCTACAAGTCCTTGCTTTTGTACTAAATTACGAAAAACAGCTTCTGCCATCGGTGAACGACAAATATTTCCTAAACAAACAAATAATACAGAAATCATTTTTACACTTCCTTATCAGTTTGAATCTTTTTTCGTTTTTTTCTTCCTTCATCATGATACAATAACTACAAACTATTGAGAATAGCTACTATAAAGAAATATAAGGGGGAACTACTATGGAAAACAGTAAACAAAATGAATTAGATCTTCTCGTTAAAGATATCACAGAAGCATTACGTATGGTAAATGTCGGTGCACTGCGTGCTAGTGAAGTTGACGCTAAAAATGAAGAGGCATTACGCGAACTTCATACTTTCGTAAAGAGTCGTCAGCAGTTTAGCATTGGGGAAATTGACGCAATCGCAGCAGAGCTTGGAGATTTATTAAAAAAATAGTAGTATGCAAAAGGACATGGTATCGGTATATGTCCTTTTTCTTTTTGACAATTTTTTCTGTAAGTGTTTTTTAAACACTAAAAAACTGTGCACTTTACTACCATGCACAGTTTTTTTGACTATTATTTTTTATAACGTACGTCTAGTTTCACATAACCTACTTTACCAAAACGATTTACGCCTACTTCTTGTTCAATTGCATCATATAATTTTTGCTTATCAACAGCTACGATTTTCTTTTCTAATAACTCATCACCTGGATGTTGGTAGTTGCTCATCATATATGAAAAACCGTTGCGGTCGTCGGCAAATTGTAACCCTGTCGCTTCAGCACCTGCTGTAACTGTTAAAATACGTGTTAACTTCCCAGTATCTACTTGATATGCCCAAACGAAGTTGTTTGTGTGCATGCCACTATCTTCCCCAATGAATAAAGTACGTAATTTTTCTGAGTAACTTAAGTTATCAGGGTTTGCTACTTTTTCAACATTTGCAGTATTGCCATACGCATCTGGACCTTTTAAATCTTCACCTACAACAAGACCTTTCATGTCCGCTGCTACATAGTCACTTGCAATACTATTGCCTTTTGAATCTTTTATACCTTTTGTTAATTCTGATGCAAACGTAACACCCGCTCTTAACGCTGGTAATTTAATATGATCAACAGGCTCTTTCCCAGCGCTATCTAACATACCTTTTTCGATACGACTCATCGCAAGGAACAAATGCTTGTCTGAATTTGCTACACCTTCCATTTTTGAGAACTCGCTCGTTGCACCTAATAGCGCACCATAGCGACGTGATTCTAAAAATGCTGCTGCTTTTTCCATACCTGGTTTTAATTTCAAGAATTCTACACCATTGTATGTATTAATACGTGTAAATCCTTCTGTTTCTTTATCTGCTGCTTCAAAAATATCTGAGAACTTCATCCCTTTATCAATAAACGATTTGATTTCTGCATCTGAAGACTTGCCTAAGCTAATCCATTCTAAAGTAGCTGCTCCACCGTTTGCATCACTTGTTTGTTTCCATTTCGCTGCATACAATGTCCCCGCTGAAAGGTCTTTCGCTTTGTCTGCTACATACATAAATAACATCGTGTTTGTTCCATCATCACCGTAGTACACTGTTTTTTGGTCAGGCATTACGCGACCTAATTCAAATGATAAACGTCCCATTGCATAGTGTTTAACAATGGATGATTTACCGTCTTTATCGACAGTCACTTCTGTAATATGACCATAGTTATAAACATTGGCTTTCTTTTCATCACCAAAATAATATTTACTAAACGCCTTCATTTGCGTTTTATCTTCAGTTGTTGCTTGGTCTTTTTCGAATTGGCGTGCATCTGGCTCATATTCTTCAGAACCTAAATGCGTATTCCAAGGTGATTGAGAACCAGCACATGGAATCCAAATACCACCAACTGCTGAATCATTTAACTTATCAATTTTCTTCACACGAAGCTCACCTGTAATCATGTTTTGCTCAAGTTCTGTAATTGAAATTGACGCTGGAACATAACCATATGCGCTTTTACCACTCAAATCAATTGAATCATATTCATAGTGCGTTACTAATGAAAGGCTGTTTGCCTTCGCTCCTGGAATTGGAGAAAGCAACGTATTTGAATCTGGTGCATCTGAAATATACGCTTCTGTAACACCTGGTTTTGAACTATCCATAATCGGTTTACCGTTTACATCAAGTGGTGTACCTGCTGCAGCACCTTTCGTTGTCGAAGGGGCATCTGTACGGAACAATGTTTCGTACTTTAATGGTGCACTTACTTTTTTTCCATCTGCATACGTTACGGTTACAGTTGAATTTGAATACTCACTTGCCATTTCATACAATGTTCGCGGCGCTTTCGTTTCTGTCCACTCTACTGTTTTTACTGCTGGAGTTTTTACCGGAGCGGCTGCTTGTACATTCCCTAGTGTAAAAGTGCCTACTGACGGAACAAGTAAACTTAGTCCTAGTGCTGCGCATAAACTTTTCTTCATAATTTTTCCCCTTTACAACGTTATCACACTAAACAATACACTTATTCGTTGAATGTTCTGTTAATATTTTGTAAAGTTTTGTTGGATTTTGTTTTCTTTTCGTAAATAGGTTGTATGAATTGTACAAGTTTGGTGTCGCTATTTTTATTATTTCTTGTATAATAGATAGTTGGACGTAATCAAAAAAAAGGTTGTGATAATATGCTACACATTCTTGCTTTTGCTATAGCAGTTGGTACATTTGGTCTTGCATTTCTTTCAATAATGGAGCCTGGACTTCAGCTATATCCTTATATTGCACTTGCATTAGGATTTCTAGCTCATATCCTCGGTATATTAAAAATGAAAGCAACTAAAAATAAGAAATGGAACGTTCAGTTCACATTAGCAACATTTGCCTATCTTTTGTTTATCGTACTATTCTTTTATTAACTCATTAAGGAGAGGAGTCATTTGCCCGTGATTGTACTAGCAGGGTTTATCGGTGTTGGTAAATCAACGTATACACAAGCAATTGCTGACCATTTTGGTACAGAAGCTTTTTACGAAGATATCGAAACACCGCTACTTGAAAAATTTTATCAAGACCCAGAAAAATATGGATTTGCACTTCAAATACACTTTTTAAATTCTCGTTTCCGTGATATTAAGCGTGCTCTCGCTCACCCACGAAACGTTCTCGACCGTTCTATTTATGAGGATCATCTATTCTGTCGTTGTAACATGGAACTTGGCCGTATTGATAAAGAATTATACGACCTTTATGAAAACCTTCTCGAAAATATGCTTGAGGAATTGACGTATTTCCCTAAGAAATCTCCTGATTTGCTTATCTATTTACGCGCAGATTTCGACACACATATCGAACGCATCAAAAAGCGTGGGCGCTCGATGGAGATTTCAAACGATACGTACAACTATTTCAAATATGTTCATGATCAATATGATCGTTTCATTTATGAGGAATACAAAGCAAGTCCTGTTCTTACCATCGATGCGAAGAAATTCAACATTGTTGATAACACAGAACTAACTGCTGAAGTAATGAAAGTAATTGAGAACGAACTCGATAAGTACAATATTCCACATAAATAAGTTAAAACATCTGCCTGTTTTGGGTGGATGTTTTTTTTGTTTGGTTTATTGTTTTACGTCGGGAGATTTGGCCTTTTTGTTGGATAATTTGGTACTTGTGTTGGATAATTTGGTACTTGTGTTGGATAATTTGGTACTTGTGTTGGTTCATTCGATTCTTTATGTCGGGTCATTCGGCCACTACTTTATTTCATTCGGCACTTACGGTGGCTCATTCGACCCTTACACCTGCTCATTCGACACTTACTTCATTTCATTCGGCCCTTACTTCATTTCATTCGACACTTACAGCTGCTCATTCGACCCTTACGTCGCTTCATTCGGCCCTTACGACACTTCATTCGACCCTTATGTCCCCTCAATCGACACTTACGCCTGCTCATTCGACACTTACGCTGGCTCATTCGACACTTACGCCTGCTGATTCGACACTTACGACGACTCATTCGACACTTACTTCATTTCATTCGGCCCTTACGGCGGCTCATTCGACCCTTACGTCGCTTCATTCGACCCTTACACCTGCTCATTCGACCCTTACGTCGCTTCATTCGACACTTACACCTGCTCATTCGACCCTTACGTCGCTTCATTCGACCCTTACGCTGGCTCATTCGACACTTACGCCTGCTGATTCGGCCCTTACTTCATTTCATTCGGCCCTTACGCCTGCTCATTCGACCCTTACACCTGCTCATTCGACACTTACGTCGCTTCATTCGACCCTTACACCTGCTCATTCGACCCTTACGACGACTCATTCGGCCCTTACTTCATTTCATTCGACCCTTACGTCGCTTCATTCGACCCTTACGACACTTCATTCGACCCTTATGTCCCCTCAATCGACACTTACGCCTGCTCATTCGACACTTATGTCGCTTCATTCGACCTTTACGTACACAAACAAAAAGCTACCCACAAATGTAGGTAGCTGCTGCACTACTTTACTTTTCACTCTCGATATACGAGCTTTCAGTAAATGTTGTTTGGCTAATTGCGTCTTCAACTGCGTGTAACGATTGTTCGATTTTAGAGCGATTGTATGGTTTTTCAACCGAACTTAGTGCATGCTCTAAACATTGACGTGCATGTTCTAGATGACCTGATGTTTCTTGAACATATTCTCTTGCATTTTTCTCTGGCATAATTAATTCCTCCTTAAAACAAATAAATGCAATCATAGTTTTTGGCAAAAGTTGCATGTTTATGTACAATAATTGATAGGGGGGAATTAAAAATATGAAAATGAAATTTAGTATATTATTTATTGTTTTTGCACTAACACTTAGCGCCTGTGCCAATGATTCAGCTAAAGAGGACGAACATGGACATGCACAGCAAGAAAGTGGTGATTTGAGAGAAACGACAGCAAGTTCTTCTGATATGCCTACTTTTTTAGCTGGCACACCTGAATTGGTTAGCGCAGCGTATAAAATTGTAGCGAAAAATACCGATGTACTCGCGTATATCCCTTGTTATTGCGGTTGTGGGGAAAGTGTGGACCATAAAAGCAATCTTGATTGCTTTATAAATGAGGAAAAATCGTCTGGAGAAATTGTCTGGGATTCACATGCCACAACATGTCAAAACTGTATTGAGATTGGTGTTGTTGCTAGTAAAATGAATAGCGAAGGAAGTAGCTTGCAAGAAATTCGTGATTATATCGATGCGACATATAAAGAAGGCTATGCAAAACCGACACCAACACCAATGCCACCAAACTAAAAAGAAGTTGCCATATTCAACTATGGCAACCTTTTTGTTTTATGCGGAAACATATTTCGAAATAGCGTTTTCGGCATTGTGTTTAATAGCAATTCATAGTCCTCACAATGCAGCTCTTTGAAAAATGAGCTATATGCATAGAAATCTGGGAGAACGATTGTGTAGTCAGCTGAATCATCAATCCATGCTAATCCATCAAAGAGATAAAGTAGATCCCGCTGATTTCCAATCAAAAATGCACCAAATTGACGACCAACAAATCCATATCCAGTGAACATGCGTTGCTGAATTTCATGGGTATGCCACACTTCCACAAATGTACGTAATCTTTTGCCACTGATTTTCATGCGAGCAAAATTTAATTTATGCGGAAGTGCCTTTTGTAAATCGAGTGTCCGAACAGGTCCCAAACTCAACGTTTCAACCGTAAGACCAGCATGAAATAAGTAAAAATCGCCTTCATATGCGCGCATTGCTTGAACAAATGCTTCATGAAACGGTGTTATAGTGAACGGGTTTGCTATGAGGGAATGCTGTAGCGTAAATTCCTCTTGTTGCAAAAGTAGCATCGCTTCGTATTCAGCGTTTTTATAGCTCTCTTCAACCTCAGTTAGCACTGGTATTCCCTCTATTTTGATCGTTTCTTCAACAATCTCAAGTTCAGGTGTCCATTGGATCGACAACCGCCCAAGATGGCTTCCACGCACACCGCAGCCACATAGAAGTGTTTGATTCACCTTTTTCCCTTTTTCAAAAAGGTGATGCGTATGTGCACCAAGAACAACATCTACTTCTGGAAATGTTTCGGCAATTAATTCGTCATCGCTTTTACCTAAATGACTTATAACAATGATGCAATCACAATGATTGAGATACGGTAAATAACGTTTTAATGCTACAAATGGGTCCTCAATATGCCACCCAAGCAAAGGATATACTTTATAAAATGGCGCTGTGACTCCAATGAATCCAATTTTACGTCCCTTACACACTTCGAATACTTGAAAAGGTACGAATTCAATATTCCCACTTGGATCACTAAAATTCGCGATACAAATCGGCGCTTGAAGTTGCGCGTAGAAAGCGATCATTTCATCCTTACTAAAGGTGATTGCTTCGTTATTGCCAACAGTCACGATATCTGTTTGCACCGCGTTTAAACGCGCGATATTCCACATTCCTTTGAGCGCTTCCGTAATTGTATTTGAGCGGTCTAAATGGTCGCCACAATCAACATACAGCATCTCTTGACCGCTCGCTCTTGCTTCTGCTAACAACGTTTCTATTTGCAACCATTGCGGCCAACCGCTATGAATGTCATTTGTATGGTAAATATCCAACCGCTCTCTCATCCGCTTCTCTCCCTATAACCCTTGTAAAAACATCCGTACTCCTAAGAAAATTAACACTAAACGAAGCACTAATACAACCGTTTTGCTTGCTAATCGTGCATTCAACATACTTCCTACTTTTGCGCCAATATACGCAGAAGGAAGTAAGAACACTAAATAACTCCACTCCACATTTCCCATACTAATGTGCGTAACTGAGCTCACGGTCGAAGTTAACATAATCGAAAACATACTCGTCGCTACTGCAATATGTGGTGGGAAATTGAACAGAACAATCATCATCGGAACGAGTAGCGAACCACCACCAATTCCAAACAAACTGCCAATCCAACCGACAAAAAGACTTAAAAATACGGCTAAATACGGTTGGAACTCATACACTACATGCGAACCATCGAGTAGCGTCATTTCACGTTTACTACTATATTTCCACCCTGTCGTTTTTTTCGGCAAAGTATGCTGAAACATTAAAATTAAACTAACGAAAATTAAAAACATCCCAAAAAAGATATTAAATGAACTAAAATCAAACAAACCATTTGTTTTCGCACCTAAAATACTTCCTGGAAATGAACCGACAAATAAAATAAGCGCGGTACGATAGTCTATTGTCCCTCTCTTGCGATACATAAGTGACGAACTTACCGCAGTTGCAATGGTCGTCACCATTGACGTTCCTACAGCAGTTTGTGGTGTTATCAAATCAAAATACGGGGTAAAAAGCGCAATGTTAATTAGGGCAGGAACAACGATAATTCCACCACCTAGCCCAACAAGGCTACCGATGACTCCTGCAAACAAACCTATACAAACTAATAAAAAATATTCCATAAAATCTCCTCACATCAATACATTTCACCTTCTAGCTTACACCCATACAGAATGATTTGGCAAACCCTCTTTC
>JBOFGC010000170.1:0-5421 GCA_051648945.1 Bacilli bacterium | reverse complement strand
ATCACTTCAAAATTCATTTTAGGGAGAGTTCGTTATGAAAAATAAAAAAGGTTTTACGTTAATTGAGATGTTAATCGTGCTGTTTATTATTAGTATTATTGTTCTGGTGTCGATTCCTAATGTAACGCGTAGTAAAAATACGGCAAATGATACGGGTTGTAGAGCGTATGTCAAAGTAGTAGCTGCGGAAGTTGAAAACTACTACTTGAAAGAAGGGAAGTATCCAACAGTTAAAGAGCTTGTCGATGGGAAATATATTCCGAAAGATGTATGTCCAAATGGCAAGGCGTTGAATATTTCAACTGACGGTGAAGTACAGTATGCTACGGCAACGCCTTAATCAATCAGGATTTACGCTCGTCGAAATGTTACTCGTATGCTTTTGTATGAGTGTTATTGTTGCAGTCGGTACACCTCAAGGTGTCCGACTGCATCAAAACTATATGATTGAAATTAGTGTGCGGCAGTTTCTGACGCATTTACAATACGCGCAGTTTGCAAGTTTGAACGAGAGTCAACGTATTGAAATTCAAATTATCCCAAATACTTCGATGTACCGTATGGTTCTAAGTAAAAGAAATGAAACGAAACGTTATGAACTCGCAAAAGGTGTGAAGTTTGTTTCAGGAACGAAATCACTGCCTGTTGTATTCACAGCGAGTGGCACGATAAATGGAGCAGGGAATATTGTCATTCAAAATGAATACGGTCGTTATTCCGTTATGATGTTGTTGGGTAAAGGGAAATTTTATGTCACCGCAATGTAAAGTAGGTTTTATCTATGTCGAAGTATTGATAGGCCTTGTCTTTTTATTAATGAGTGTCACCTACTTTATTGGGCAATGGTTACTATACGCGGAAAGTAATCGGATACAGGAAGAACGAGCCTATGCGCACTACATTTTGAGTGAAGCGATTAGTGCTTGGCGGTTTACCGAAAATGAAAAAGTTTTACAGAGTAAAACAAAAATTGGTAGCTATCAATTTGTTGTCTCGAAAACCGAAGATAAGCTTTGTGTGATAGAAATTGAGCATTTGCCCAACGAAAAGTGGTGTTTGGAACTTGCGCAGAAATAAAGGATTTACCCTGTTAGAAATGGTTTTTTCACTTTGGTTATTATGGTTATTATTATGGACAGTGTTACCTGTGCTACACTATACAACCAATTATTTACGATCAAAAGATGGTGTAACAGTAACAACGCTCATGGTTGCACAAAGACAAATCAATCAAGATGTGCATAGTGCAACATCGTATGAGATAAGTGGAAATACATTGTACCTTTACAACAAGGATATAGAGGTTGTGCTGTATAAGGTAGGGGGATACGGGCTTGTTCGTCAGAGAAATGGTGCGGGAACGGAATATGTACTATATGGAATAAAAAATATCCGTTTTATAAAAGAAGATGAAGTAACGTTTACTATTCGCTTTGATGACTACCGCTACAGTAAAAATACCTTCAATTTCTATCTATATCGTGAAAGTGGGAGCAGTTAAGAATGAATAGAAAAGGATTTGCTTTTCCATTTGTGTTGGCGATTGTTTCTGTTGTGTGCGCATTCACCCTTTACGTGGCCTACGAGAGAGAATTGAGTACGCTGACAGTTGTTCGATTAGAGAAATCTGCAAAAATGAGAACTGTATTAGCGCAAGCCTTTCATGAATGGAAATCGCAACATAAAATAGGTGTTTCAAAAGGAAAGAGTGAAGGGATAGATTGGGAAATAACGAGTGTAGTTCTTAATATAAACGAAATACGTGTGACATGTGTGGCCCGTAGTCAATCTATTTTAACGTTAGATCTTCTATGTGATGCATCGTCCTATACTGTGATACAATATAGTGAATATTTGGTGTAGGGGGAAAAAAATGAAATCCATTATTCTTGTTGGCTTTATGGGGAGCGGTAAAACGACGGTTGGAGTATCATTAGCACACAAGTTGTCCTTGCAATTTATAGACTTGGACCGCATTGTTGAGGATAACGAAGGGACTAGCATTCCAGAGATGTTTTCAAAGTACGGAGAAGAATACTTTCGCGATGCAGAAAGTAGAGCGGTTCAAGGTATACAAAGTAGCGGGCAAATCGTAGCGACGGGCGGTGGAGTAATTAAGCGTCCTGAAAACGTAGAGTGGCTTCTAAACACAGGGGTTGTCGTCTATCTGCGATGTTCATTTGAAACGGTACTTGCACGTATTGAAGGCGATAGCAATCGACCACTTGCGAAGAATAGTAATGTGTCGGAGTTGAAAGCTCTTTACGACAGTCGTTTACAGAGCTATGAAAAAGCCCATATCATTGTGGATGTTGATCATTTGTCCGTTGAAAAGATTGGACAAGCAATATGTGATAGTTTAGACAACGTCTAAATCGGGCAAAGTAATTACTGAGGTGATTGCTAAATGCGTTCAAATGATTACATTACGTTTTTAACAAAAGAAATCATAAAAAAAATAAATCAATCGGAAATCGATAAGCAACAACGAAAAAAAGAACGTGAAGAAAAGAAAAATGAACATCCCGACTTGTTACAAGAGTGGTTTGGCGTTGTGCCTCTTGGTCTCGGATTGTTGTTAAAAAGAAATCGTAATAAAGATGATGAAAAAATTGGTTAGGTCCACAAAAAGATGAAGACCCATGTGAAATAAGTTAAATTCACATGGGCCTTTTTTTGATTTATACTATAATGCCAGTTGTGTAGCAGAATCATCAGCAGTCAACTCGTACACAAAACAATCATCCGTGAGTTGCTTGTGCCATGTTGGATGTAAATAAAATAGTCCACCATTAACGATATCTACTGTGACATACGGTGTATGTCGTTTATATATTTCGTCTTTTTCTGTTATCCATTGTTCGGATACTTCGTTGTTATCTTCTGGATAAAAAGCCCGTAATAACGCTTCTTCTTTATCGCGTGCAAGAAGTGCAGTTGCTGCCCATTCGTGTGAGTCACTTTGAATTTTATCCATAACGAGTTGTTCTAATCGTTGAATGGCACTGTGTGGTGTAAGTAAAGGCATCACACAAAATGATAAATCAGGGATTTTAAGCGTTAGTAATTTTTGTTCCAAATGAGAATGGAAATGGTGAAGTATTCTTCCACTTATAAGATGGACACCAAGAGAATACCATTCATCTTTTTTTACAGTACATTCATAACTTACCTTAAAGTTGCAACACATCCAAGGCTCGAGTCCTTGTGGGGACTGACTTTTTGTATCTTCATACATGCTCGTACAGCGACCGAGTTGAAGCGTTTTCTGGAAGATTGCGTGTAGCCTAGGACTTCCGAAATGAACATATTCCACACTGTCGGTCGGTGAATATTGATGATCGGTTTTCGTTGTAAATGATAGGGTAGCAGGTTTTGGTGTTCCGTTCGTCTTTTCGAGATAATGCCAATAAAAGGGACGATTCATTAACTCTTTGTCCATCGCAACTGTAAGTAAGACAGAAAAATCCGTACGATTATGTTGCGTAATTGCACAGCCATTGGCAGTAAAAAAACGGATAAGATAGTCTAGAATTTCTGATTGTTTCAAAATGCCCCTCCTTAACCATGTTGTTCCGCGATACTTGTTAAATTGTTCCACTTTATGCTCATCTCACCTGCTGATTGCGAATGGAGAAAAATATCTTTAAGCTCTCGGTCTATTTGATTTTTAGGTAAATTTGAGAGAATGCGGTCCAAATCACCAATTGATTTTTGGAAAATATCTATTTTTTCGTGCAAGAGTGTAAGGACATGTGCTTCAATTGTGTCTTTCATAACAAGATTATAAATTCGAACATCGTGCTCTTGTCCGAGCCTGTGCACACGACCAATCCGTTGTTCGAGTCGCATTGGATTCCATGGCAAATCGTAGTTAATCAGGTGATGACAAAATTGTAGATTAATCCCTTCTCCACCTGCTTCTGTTGCAATAAAAACTTGCGCATGTTGTTGGAAAATTTGTTGCATCCAATCTTTCTTTCCTTTTTTGAAACCTCCACGAAATGGAACACTACTGATACCGTGTTGCTTCAAGTACCATTGTAAAAATAATTGTGTTGCGCGATATTCTGTGAAAACAATCACTTTGTCATTGATTTGTTGAACAAGTTCAAGTACCTTTTCCGCTTTCGAATGGACTTGGTTTTCACCAATACATTGAAGAATGTTTTGAATGCGTGGAGAGATACTGAACTCATCGTACCCTTTCTTTTTCATCCAGCGTACAAGAGAAGTATACACAGCTTCGCGAGAGCTACAACATTCACGAAGTAATGTGAGCAGAGAAAAGTGCGAGCTTTCACCCCAATCTTCTTTCGCATTATGCAACGCTTCATACAATTTTCGTTCTTCATCTTTCATATCCAGATGGATGTTCTCAACATGTCTAGCTGTCCATTGTATCCCTGTTTCTTGTCTTCGATTACGAATCATAACTTTTTGTAAAAGTTGACGAAGTATTTCATCGTGCTCAAAGTCTCTTCCGCGCACATTGTACTCTTTCTTGAATGAAGAATAGTTTCCCAAGTAGCCAGGTTTCAACAAGCTTACAAGATTAAAGAGTTCACTTATCTGATTTTGAACGGGTGTCGCTGTTAATAGTAAACAGTATTTTTTTTGTAACTGTTTCACAAATTGATAGTTTTTTGTTTTTTCATTTTTTAATTTATGGGCTTCATCAATAATGATACAGTCGTATTGCATATTTTTAATTTGTTCATCATAAGGTGCTCTTTTGGCTAGGTCAAGAGAAGTTACAAGTACATCAATCGCATTTGGGTCGTATCCTTTGCGCCAAGCTATGGCAGGAATAAGAAATTTTTGATTCAATTCGGCACACCATTGATTAATGAGTGAAGCAGGAACGAGGATGAGTACTTTTTTAACGAGTCCACGAATCATATATTCTTTTAATACGAGCCCTGCCTCAATGGTTTTACCTAAACCAACCTCATCAGCAAGAAGTGCAACGCCGTTCATTTCACAGATTACTTGGTGAACAACGCTCAGTTGGTGAGCGTGCGGTTGTAAGTCGGGCAGATGACGTAAACATTGCAAGTCGTAAAAGTCTCGGACAAGCAATGCTTTTTGCGACTGAATGGCGAGGGAATATAAGTGCCAATTGTCCCATTGTCCATTTTGTTGATAGCGGTCCAAAAAGAGCGTTCGCCAATCATCGTTTTTGCGAATCTCAACCATAATCATGAGCCCTCCTTTGGTTTTTTCGTAGTTTTATTGTTTGTAGAGAAGGGGAGTTTATACATGGAAATTTGGAGTTTTTTTTGGGGGGAATTGTTTTCTATGAAAATAATTGGGATATCGCGTATGTTTGTGTGGAACTGGGGTACTACGCCAGGCAACTCCGCTTTCCTGTGGGGCGGCCGTGTGCCTCCTCGTCGCGGTAAAGCTGCTCCTGTGGGG
>JBOFGC010000169.1:0-1615 GCA_051648945.1 Bacilli bacterium | reverse complement strand
CCGTTAACTTGCCTGTACGTTGGTCCTGTTTTTGCACGACACTCACTTTACTTCCAACTTGAATATTTGCTCTTTTCGTTCCTGACATATATAAATCTCCTATCACTCACATTTTTAAATAAAATCTTTCTTCCACTTTAAAAATCACTCCATCTATCATAGCAAAAAACGCATCAACATCTCTACTCCCTACAATCTTTTCCCACACAATATGATCATTTCTGTTACGAAAAACAAAACAAAGATTCAAAAAGCCCACATGCACGGCCTTTTGAATCTTTTTTAATCACTTACTAAGCTGTTGCTCTTTACGCACGCGACGGAAATAGAATAATTCATACACACAAGGGATAACGACGGTCGTTAACAATGTAGATAGGAATAATCCACCAATAACGATGATCGCTAAGTTTTGTGATACTAAACTTCCACCTTCTGCTTGTTTGAAGAGTAGCGGTGTCATTGCGAAAATTGTTGCAAGTGCTGTCATGAGTATTGGTCGAATGCGTGAACCTGATGCTTCGATGAGTGACTCAGTAACGGTCATACTTACTTCATTTTGTTTCACTCTGTCAATTAACACAATTGCATTCGTTACAACAATACCGATGAGCATGAGCGCACCAAGCAGTGATGTAATATCGATAGGTAATCCACTAATCATAATCGCTAGAATCGAACCTACCGATGCGAGTGGCAATGTAACCATGATCGCAACTGGTGTCCGAATCGACTTGAACTGAATAACCATGATAAGGAATACGATACCAATTGACACGAGCATCACGATGAATAAACTTGAGAAGTCGGACGCTTGTTGTGCACTTGCTCCGCCAATCTGAATCGTAACATTATCAGGTACATCAATTCCTTTGCTGTCATCATTTCCAAACAGCATTGTATTAATCTCAGTCGTACGAGTTGACAGTTCTTCTGGTTTTACGAACGCTTCGACATGGTAGTACAATTCGCCATCTTTATGATAATACGTCGTTTCGGTCAGTTCTTTTTTCAATGTTGCAACGGAATCAATTGGTACAATTTGTCCGTTAATGTTTACAGGAAGCTTCGCTAAATCCTCTCTCGATTTCGGATTAGCAAGAGGTGAAACAACGACTTGGCGTTTCACATTCCCGTCTTGAATTGTACCGACTGGTAACGGGTTCATTAATAAGTATAGTTGTTGCTGAATTTCTGTGTAATTCGCCTTTGAAGCATCCAATTCGTACGTATAACGCGTTTTCTTCACTTCATTATTGGCAGTTACACGCTCAATTCCTTTCATTTTCTTCAAATTGTCTGTGATTGTATTTGTCACTTTCTGAAGTTGTTTCATATCATCGCCAATGACATCAATCGCAATCGTCGTTCCGCTCGCTCCCATGAATGAAGCTTTCGTAAGTTTTAAAAGTGCACTTCCATAAGCATTTTTATCAATTTTTTCGATTTCCCCATGAATGGCATTCACATTTTTTGTATCATTAGGAACGACCCAAATCATAAAGGTATTTGCTGGTGCAATATTACCGAACTGAATGTCAGATTGACTCGTACCTGCTTTAACGATTGTATGTTTTACGTTATCTATTTTACGAATTTGTTCATCAAAATCTTT